>JAUCQE010000609.1 GCA_030372865.1 Pyrinomonadaceae bacterium | reverse complement strand
TCGGAACTCGTCGGCAGCGTCAGATGTGTATAAGAGACAGGAGCGGTACCTTGCATCGATCAAGCTGACGCCCGAACAGTTTTACGCACTCGGCAGGATCGACCCGGAGAATAGCTCCGAGGCATTCGGCGTGACGCCTTTTGCATTACGGATGAGCCGGTCGGCGAACGGCGTGAGCGAAAAGCACGGCGAGGTCTCGCGGGAACTTTGGCATGAGATGTACAGCGAAGAAGTCGAGGTTCCGATCACGCACGTGACCAACGGCGTTCATGCACCGACGTGGATATCGCCGATCTTTCAGAGCCTTTACGCCGAGAAGATCGGTCCGGATTGGCACGAGCTTCATCGCGACGCGGAGAAGTGGCACGCCGTTGTCGACAAACTCTCTGACGCGGATATTTGGCGTGCGCATCAGGTTCTGAAGAACCTTCTGATCGCATTTATCCGTGAACGGACGCAACGGAAGGAAACGGGCCTTCACGACACGATCAACGAGCGGATGGACACGCACGAGCTTTTCTCGCCGGATGTGCTCACCATCGGTTTCGCTCGCCGCGTGGCTCAGTACAAACGTTGGAACCTGATCCTGTCGGACATCGACCGTCTGCTGAAGCTTGTCGACGACAAGGAGCGGCCCGTGCAGTTCGTTTTTGCCGGCAAGGCTCATCCGCAGGACCGCACGGCGAAGGAAATTTTGCAGCAGTTGATGCGGATAAACCACGATTCGAACTGGCAGAGGCGTGCAGTTTTTATCGAGGATTACGATCAGGAGGTCGCGCGCTATCTCGTTCACGGCGTTGACGTTTGGATGAACGTTCCGAGGCGTCCGCATGAGGCCAGCGGGACCAGCGGAATGAAGGCCGCGATGAACGGAGCCCTGAATTTCTCCATACTCGACGGCTGGTGGATCGAGGGCTACAACGGAAAGAACGGCTTCGCGATCGGCGGCCTTGAGCCTTTCGAAAACGACGCCGAGATCGACGAGCAAGAGGCCGAGGCACTGTATTCGACGCTCGAAAACGAGCTGATCCCGGCCTATTATTCGGGGAACGGCGGGCTTCCGGCCGAGTGGATCGCAAGAATGCGTGATTCGATCGCCACGCTCACACCGCAGTTCTCGACCGACCGAATGCTGATGGATTACCTGACGAAGATCTATCGGATAAACTAACAGAAGAGGCGTCTCAAAGGATTATTGTGCCGTCTCGGAGCGTTCAAGAGATATCTCACAAGACTTAAAAGATATCTCACAAGACTTAAAAGGTGTCTCACAAAGCTCAAAAGGTGTCTAAGAGGCTTCGAAAGATATCTCACAGAGCTCAAAAGGTGTCTAAGAGGCTTCGAAAGATATCTCACAGAGCTTAAAAGGTGTCTCACAAGCTTTGAAAGGTGTCTCACAAGCCTTGTGAGAAGCCTCAAAACATTTTCGAGAGATCGGTTTTTTTGATTATCAAGAGGAATTCACGTTTAGCGGAGGCATATTATGGCGGCGACGGAGTTCAGGACAGGCGTGATCGACGCGGTGCAGTGCTACAAAGAAGCGTGGGAGATGATAAAGCCGCAATACTGGCTCATCTTCGCGATCGTTCTGGTCGGGATGCTCGTCGGCGGCATCGTTCCGCTGATCCTCATCGGCCCGATGATGGTCGGCATCTATTTCTGCCTCTTCGATCTCTATGACCGAAAGCCGGTGGATTTCGGCAGGCTGTTCAAGGGGTTCGACATGTTCCTGCCGAGCTTTTTGCTGTCGCTGGTGATCATGCTGCCCGTGCTTTTGATGGTCGTCATGATCTATGTACCGATGATCGGATTCGCGGTCGCGGGGCAGCGGATGGACGAAAGCGAGCTGATAGCCTTTCTAGCCGTCACCGTCGGCATCGAACTCGTTTTTGCGGTGATAATGGTCTGCATCCACACGCTTGTGATCTTTTCGTTCCCGCTTATTGCCGACCGAAGGCTCGGTGCGTGGCAGGCAGTGGTCACAAGTGCACGTGCGGTGAAGGCAAATATGAAGGGCGTGATCGGTCTTTTCCTTGTCGGGTTCGTCGTCGTACTCGTCGGCTATATGATGCTCTGCGTCGGGCTCTATCTCGTGCTGCCGCTCATTCTCGCCGCGAACGCGGTCGCGTACAGAAAGGTCTTTCCGGCGATGAACCCGGGTTATTCCGCACCGCCGCCGCCGAACGTTTATCAGGGGATTTAGGGTATGGCAAATTTTTTGAAAGTAGATACGCTTGAAGAGCTCGACGAGCTTTTCGAACGCTCGCATGAGCAGCCTGTCGTGGTCTTTAAGCACAGCAACAGCTGCGGTATCAGCTCTCATTTGTTTGAAGAGATAGGCAGCGTCGATGCAGATGTGAACGTCGTGGTCGTGCAGGAGGCCCGCCACGTTTCGGACGCGATCGCCGAACGGACAGGCTTTCGCCATCATAGCCCGCAGGCGTTCGTCATAAGACAGGGCAAGGCAGTTTATCAGGCATCGCACTACGCGATAGACCCGCAGAAGATCTCCGCAGAGATCGGCGAGGCGTAAGCACGAAATGATCGAACCATTACAGATACTCGAAGAAAGCGATTCGGAGGTCTCGATCAAATGGTCGGACGACACCGAAACCCATTACAACGCCGCACAGCTAAGGCGTGCCTGCCCGTGTGCCGGCTGCAAGGACGAATGGACCGGCGAGAAGATCCTTAAAGACTCAGACGTGCCTGACGACATCTCATTCAAACAAACAGCGATCGTCGGCCGCTATGCGCTGAATTTTCAGTTCTCCGACGGCCACGACACCGGTATTTTCAGCTTCGCCTTCCTCCGCTCGCTCTCCGACGCGAACTAGCCGCACACATCCGCGGCAAAATCGTTTACAATTTAGTTGATGCACGAGAAAGATATTTTCGACGAACGGCAGGAACTCAAAAAGGCCACGTTTTCGTGCCCTTACTGCCGTGAACGCAACGAATACGACGTCCGCTGGATGAAGCGGACGAAGAAAAGGAACGCCCCGCGAAACCTGAATGAGCACGACCGTGCGAGATTCGAGAAATCCCGCGATTATATGGTCCGCATCGACGACCAGCTGATGTGCAAGAACATGCGGTGCAGGAAGAGGTTCGATATCCCGTCGTCGCAGACGGTCGTTTTTGTTTAGTTCGGCCTTCGCCCGCTGTGTTAATCTAAAGGCGTCCCCCAAAGTTAATAGGAGAATTTTATATGACAATGGGTAATCAGGACCTCAACGACGATCTCGAACAAAACGAGATCGCACAGCTAATTGAAGAAGAGATCTCATCGGCTCCCAAAGCCCCATCTGAGTTGGAAGAAAGGCTCGAAATGAACCGTGCGGCGTCGCCGCGTGATTCCGGCGGCGACATCGATGCGTCGTGGGAAGAGGTGAATACAAGCGGAGCCGAAGCGGTTTTCGGGCACAATCCGACGCCGGATCAATCGGACGTCGAGGACAACGCCCACGCAATGGGAATCGACTTTGCCGATAACGAGCCGCTCGATTTTGTGGAAAAGCTGGAAAAACGCGACCGCAATCGATTTGAACTTGACGAAGGGTCGAAGTCGGGAAAAGACACGATCTAGGATCACAGATAAAATGTGAAAAGGCCGGGAACATGTTCCCGGCCTTTTCACATTTTATCTGTGATCCTAGATCGTGTCTTTT
>JAUCQE010000608.1 GCA_030372865.1 Pyrinomonadaceae bacterium | reverse complement strand
CTTTCCGGCGTGATGTCACGAACGATCTGAAATATATCGTTCGCTTTTCGCGTATCGCTTCCCAATGGGCCAAAGAGAATATCGATCGACTTTCCGATCTCGCCGCGGCGTGTCGATGAGCTCATCTCCGCGGCCGAAAGTGCTCCGCTGAATGAGCCGGCGATCTTGAATAGCTCCGGGTACTTCAGCCCGAACTTTATCGCGCCGTAGCCGCCCATCGAAAGCCCCGCGATCGCACGCGAATCACGCTTTGCCAGCGTGCGGAATTTCGCGTCGATCTCCGGGATCAGTTCCCTGACGATGTAGCTCTCGTACTGGTCGGTCTTAACGCCCGCACTGTCCGTGTACCAGCCGTTCGCACCCTCTGGCGTTACAAGAATGAAATCGAAGTCTCTGGCCGCCAGCGTCAGCAGCGTCATGTCGGTCCAGTTCCGGTAGTTGCCCGTCAGCCCGTGCAAAAGGTAAACGACCGGGAACCGCTTCGTCTTCTCCGTCTCGTAGCTCAACGGCAGCACGACTCGGTACGGCATTTCCTTCGCCATCAGCTTGCTGTCAAGCTTCGCCTCGACGGGGACGATCGACTTCGGATCGCGCGTTGCAGGAATGACGAGCTTCGCCGGCCACTGAGCAAGTGCGGCGGTCGGGACAATGCTGAATAAAAAAAGGAGAGACGCGGTGAGCAAAAACTTTCTCATTCGAAAATTCTATACCCGAATGAAACGCGAAGGAAACCGCAGCCGCCTTACGCTTCGGTCTTGTGAACCGAGCGCATGCGTTGACGTGCCTTTTTCGAACGGCGTATCGGCGACGCTTTGCGTTTAAAGCTGCCGCCGGCCCATTCTGAAACCTGTTTCAGCGGGTGCCATTCAAAGCTCTCAAGCGGCAGCACCTCGCTCGAGGCATTGCGGAGCTTCAGCGTGCTGAACGCGACGAAGAAGATCAGGAAATTGAATATCGCACCGGCAAGTATCACTAGCCAACCCGGCGCAAGCCCGACCTGCGCGCGGTTCATAAAGAGTTCCCAAAAGCGCTCGAGGTCAGCGGGCGACGCCGTCGGTATCGGCGAGGGATGAACGTAAACCTTAAGTGCCCACGAAAGCGCGAGCAGGATAAAGATCCAAAGATAATTCGCACGCAGCCGCCGCCCGATCGCTTCCCATTCGCTGATCGTAAAATGCGGCGTCAAAAGGTCCGCCGAGATATGGTCGGCCCATTCCTTGTCCGGCGGTATCGTCCGGTGCGAAAGCATCGGGGCAAAATAGCCGGTCTCGAGCACACGCACGCGGTTCGCCCAAACTTCGTAATACCGGTAGCGCCTCGCTTCCATGAACAGGAAGATCGAGACAAGTATCGTGTTGATCGGTATCGCAAAATGCGGGTTGTCCGGTGAACTGAATACGAAGGAAAGCGTTGCACCCGCCGTGATCACCGCCCAGTTCGTCGTTGCGTCCAGACGGTTGCGCCAGATGTTCGAGCGCTGTATCTCGCCGCGATAAAAATGCACCATCGCGGTGTTGAACTCTGAGAGCGAGAGCCTTTGCGGGATCGTGACCGGAGAGGTCTTTTTCTTGAGGTTGCGATTCCTTACCTCTTCGGCAAATGCCTTGAAGGAGTCAGGGATCGCTGTAACGTGAATGTCGTCGTCGGCCGGTAACATCCCGGTCCGAGCTTCGTCCTTCATATCGTATCCATTGGTCGGTGACAGAGGCGGAGAGCGATGCCCCAACCTACAGAATATTCATTTCATAGTTTTGATGCAAGGATTTCTCGTTCCGGGTGCCAACTTCTCGGGCGTTTCCTAAATTCACTGCCGGCAATGTAGAATCTCGGTTTCATGGATGAACCGGACGAAATTTGGATGCGTACTGCGATCGACCAAGCTCGCCTTGCCTCATCGATCGATGAGGTGCCGGTCGGCGCCTGCCTTGTCGATGCCGACGGCAATCTCATCGCCGCGGCCTCGAATCGCACGATCATCGACAGCGACCCGACCGCCCACGCCGAAATAATCGTTCTCCGCGAGGCCGCCCGCAAGATCGGCAACTACCGCCTGCTTGATACCACGCTTTACACGACCGTCGAGCCCTGCGTGATGTGTGCCGGAGCCATCGTCAACGCCCGCGTAAAGCGGCTGGTCTACGGCACCCGCGATGAACGCTTCGGCGCGGTTGAAACGCGCTTCCGCCTCTGCGACAGCGAAGAGCTTAATCACCGCCTCGAGATCACCTCCGGCGTGCTCGCCGATGAATGCCGCTCCCTGATGCAGGAATTCTTCCGCGCCCGACGATAACCGCACCGCTTTCCGCACTTGATATTTTCCCCGCCTAACCTTTATCATTATGGATTCGCGGAGAGGTGCGAGAGTGGTTGAATCGGACGGTCTCGAAAATCGTTGTACCCTAACGGGTACCGTGGGTTCGAATCCCACCCTCTCCGCCACGTCTTTTTTGAATTAAGCATTTAGTAATCGGATTTGTCTCGAACGGGTTCGTCTTCGCTGGATCGCTGGTTCAGGATCTTGCTGTTTGAGAAGTTAATAATTCGACGCGGCCCGTCTACCCTTCATCAAGTTAAAACATCAAGGAGATCTTCTTTATGCCTTTGAGTAAAAGGTTGACGGCAGAGTTTCTCGGTACTTTGTGGCTTGTCCTGGGCGGATGCGGGAGCGCCGTGCTTGCGACCGACTATCTGAGCAAGGGCATCGGCTACGCGGGTATCTCTCTGGCATTCGGCCTCACGGTGTTGACTGCGGCCTATGCACTTGGCCATGTTTCGGGCGGCCACTTTAATCCAGCGGTTTCCATCGGGCTGTGGGCTTCCAAGCGATTTCCGGCCGGCGACCTTGCTCCCTATATCATCGCCCAGGTCCTCGGTGCCATCGCCGCCGCCGGCATCATTTACCTGATCGCGAGCGGCAAAGCAGGCATAACAAACGCTCAGATCGTCGCAAACGGGCTTGCCGCCAACGGTTTCGGAGAAGGTTCGACCGGTTCGCCGGGCGGCTATTCCGCACTCGCAGCTTTCGTCGCAGAGGTCGTGATGACGTTCTTTTTCCTGATCGTCATACTCGGTGCCACCAGCAAACGAGCCCCGGCCGGTTTTGCACCGCTTGCCATCGGCCTTTGCCTAACGCTGATCCACCTCGTAACGATCCCGGTCACCAATACGTCGGTCAACCCGGCGCGCAGCACCGGCCCCGCGATCTTCGTCGCGATCAACGGCGGCAGCTGGGCGATCGAACAGCTCTGGATGTTCTGGGTCGCACCGATTCTCGGTGCATTGCTCGCCGGGTTCTTTTACGCATGGTTCTCGAACGACGAAGACGTCGCCGACGCAAAGCAGGTCGAGGCCGCGGCAGAATAGCGTCGCACCGGGCAAATTTCGTGATATAACTCGTCCATCAAATACGAAATGGAGGGTTTATGCGAAAGAAATTGCCGGATTTCAGCGACATGGAGGCGAATTATCCCACCGGGCATGACCCCGAACAGGTCAAGGCCGATATCGGCGGGAGCGTCGACCAGGCACATTACAAGAACACTTGCATAATCAGGGTCAGCAAGGCCCTGAATTATGCAAAGCACCCGATACCGCCGGACTCCGGATGGTTCAGGACCAAACGGGGTGCGGACAAAAAATGGTACGGCCTCCGGGTCCGTGAGTTTTGGACCTACATGGAAAAGACTTACGGCAAGCCGACGGTCTTTGAAAAACGCGATTCTTCCGGCCGCATCCCGCCTTGGCGGTTTGTCGGCAAATCGGGCATAATCGGCTTTCGCGTCAAAGGTTGGAACGACGCCTCAGGGCACTTCACGCTCTGGAATGGCTTCAACCTTCTCTACGGCGGCGAGGACCACGATTACTGGGGAATCTCGTATGAGGCCGGGCTATGGACCTCGGGCGGTGACAGTTGGATGACAATGTTTTTGCCCGATTAGTCGCAGCAATTCTTTGACAATTTAATTCTTTTAAGCGGAAAGGTGCAGGAGTGGTTGAACTGGCAGCACTGGAAATGCTGTGTACCTCAAAAGGGTACCGTGGGTTCGAATCCCACCCTTTCCGCCAGCAAACAAAAGGAGAAAGGCGAAAGGATAAAGGCGAAAGTTGATTTTCACATTTAGACTGTCGCCTTTTTTCTTTATGGCTGATGAACTGACACAAAGTGCAATTTTATGGCTGATGATCTAAAGCAAAGGACCAAAGAATTTGCCGTCCGAATAATCAAGCTTTATGGAAGCTTGCCCGTATCGGTCGAGGCCCAGGTGATCGGCAAACAGATCATTCGATCCGGCACTTCGGTCGGCGCACATTACCGCGAGGCCCAACATGCTAAATCTGATGCCGATTTCATAAGCAAGATCGAGGGTGCCCTTCAGGAGCTTGAGGAAACCTCATACTGGCTGGAACTCCTTCAGGAAGTCGAGATATTTAGCAAGCAAAGGGTCGCACTCCTGCAGGCCGAGACAAAGGAACTCACTGCAATCTTTGTCACGATAGTTAAGAAAGTTAAGACAAGAAAGTAGAATCTCGCTTCTCCGCCTTTATCCTTTCGCCTTTATCCTTTATCCTTTAGTTTGGCTTCAGGCTCCGCACAAGGTTTGAGTTGTGAATCCGCTAGGCGAGGAATCGAGCAACGGTAGCAATTTCAGCCTGTGTTGCGGTTAAGTCTGAAGCCATCAATTCTTAAGGGCCGGAGAACTGACGTTCTTCGGCTTTTTGCGTTCGACCTGCGAAACTGGTCGTAAGCGTTTACAATGCGCCGTTCTTTTTTAAAAGTTCTGCGATCTCTGTCTTATTGCCGTCTATAGCTACCTGAAGCGGCGTCTTCCCGTTCTTGTTCCGGGAGTTCAATTCGACGCCCTTATTTATCAGAATTTCGACCGCCTCCTTGTTGCCATTCGCAACCGCATCGTGTAAAAAGGTGGCGCCGTCCTTATACCCTGCGTTCACATCCGCTCCGTTTTCGAGCAACAATCTGAATACTTCCATGTATTTCGTCGCCCGTGCCGGTCTCGTCGCCGCAGCAGCCATTGCCCAATAGAGCGGCGTTGCGCCGCGGTTATCCAGTGCATTGATATCAGCTCCTTTTTCGAGCAGGAGTTTAGCAACCACGCTGCTGCCGGAATTTGCCGCGATATGAAGCGGCGTCCACCCGTCATTGTCGCGGGAATTAACGTCAGCCCCTTTAGAAAGTAGATCTGTCGCAGCCTCTACGTCGCCCCAATCCGCAGCCCTGTGAAGCGCCGTTTGTCCCCGCCGGTCCTTGATATTCACATCGATAGAGTCGGCGTTACCTCCTTTTGCCACGAGTGTTGCGATCATATTCTTCCGGTTATTTATCACTGCGATCTCGAGGGCCGATCTTCCGGAGGAACCAGCTTCAATATCAGCGCCTTTTGCGATCAGCAGGTCGAACATTTCCTTCTTTGCGCATGTTTCGATACCGCCGCAATATTCGATCGAAGTTTGCAGCGGCGTATAGCCAGCGTTATTCGTAGCGTTGATATCAGCTCCTTTGCTGATTAGCAGTTCCACGATGGGCCGGCTGTTTGAGTATGGGTGACCTGCCACCGCACGATGCAGCGGTGTAAAGCCATCATCGTCTTTAATGTCTACCTTTGCTCCGCGATTTAGCAGCAAGGAAAGGCTTTCGATCTTATTTGCGGAGACCGCGCTGTGCAGCGGCGTTCCACCACCTAGTCCCGAACGCGCGTTAATATCTGCTCGCTTTGAGATCAATAGATCGATCATGTCGATCCGGTTGTCATATGCAGCATTGTGTAGCAGCGTTTTGCCGAATTCATTTCGCACATTGATGTCAGCCCCAAGTTCGATCAGAAACGCTACCTCGCCCGTACTGGTTGCCCGTAGCAACGGCGTATTGCCGTATTTGTCTTTCGCTTCGATATCGGCGCCTTTCGCGATTAAGAAGCTGGCCACTTCCCGCCTTCTTGAGCTGACCGCGCTGTCGAGCGGAAGGAACCCAAAGCTGTCTCTTATACACATCTCCGAGCCCACGAGACAGCGCT
>JAUCQE010000607.1 GCA_030372865.1 Pyrinomonadaceae bacterium | reverse complement strand
CTGCACGGTTGAGACATTGAACTGTTAAAATAAACCACGCGACCTATAACGGGGCACACTCCCTACCGGTCGTGTTTGCGCCTATGATAAAACAAACCCCACGACCCCAACCTCAAACGCTGGGTCGAATCCGCCAACGACCCTAATACGGACTTTCCGATCCAGAATCTGCCGTTTTGTATATTTGGTAACGACGATATTGATAACGAAATCCATATTGGCGTAATGATTGGCGATCAAGTACTGAATCTAGATGGCTGTTTCGATGACGGGCTTTTAGAAAGTGCCGACCCAGAAGCATTGGGCGGACGTCGTATTTGGAGTTTGCTCGACGGAATAATGGACTCGACCGTTGAAGAACGGAGAAGTCTCCGACAGGAGGTTTCCAATATCCTTCGCATTCATTCGGAGTCGGATTCGGAGTCGGAGTCTAAAGCCAAAAAGCATCTGGTGTCCCAAGCGTCTAGTGTATTCGAAGATGCTCCCGTCGTTAGTCTCGACTACACCGATTTCTACTCCTCCATCTTCCACGCTACCAACGTCGGGTCGATGTTTCGGCCGGATCAGCCGTTGATGCCGAATTATAAGTATGTGCCCATCGGGTATCATGGGCGGGCGTCGTCTATCGTGATATCGGGGACCGATATCAAGCGGCCGCGTGGACAGAACAGGAGCGATGCGGAGAAGCCGCCGGTGTTCATCCCGGCAAAGAATCTCGATTACGAAATGGAACTCGGCTTTTTCGTCGGGCAGGGCAATGAACTAGGCCAGCCGATCCCGATCGGCGAGGCGGAAAAGCACATCTTCGGGATGTGCCTGGTCAACGACTGGTCCGCACGCGACGTACAGGCGTGGGAGTACCAGCCGCTCGGGCCGTTTCTCGCGAAGAACTTTGCCACGACGATCTCGCCCTTTGTCGTCACGATGGAGGCTCTCGCGCCTTTCCGCGTGCCGGCGTTCGAACGCGACCCCGAAGACCCGCAGCCGCTCGATTATCTCCGCGACGAGCAGAACCAAAAATTCGGCGGGCTCGACATCAATCTCGAGGTTTATATCCAGACCGAGAAGATGCGGAACGAAAACATCGAGCCGTTCCTCATTTCACGCTCGAACACCAAAGACCTCTATTGGACGGTCGGCCAGATGCTTACGCACCATGCCTCGAACGGCTGCAACATGCAGACCGGCGACCTGATCGCCTCCGGCACCGTCAGCGGCAAGGAAAAGGACGAACGCGGCTGCCTGCTTGAACGCACGTGGCGGGGCACCGAACCGCTCGAACTGCCATCAGGCGAGACACGCCGATTCCTCGAAGACGGCGACGAGGTCATCATGAAGGGCTACTGCGAACGCGAAGGCTTCCGCCGCATCGGCTTCGGCGAGTGCCGCGGCCGCATCATCCCTGCGGACTAGGAAAT
>JAUCQE010000606.1 GCA_030372865.1 Pyrinomonadaceae bacterium | reverse complement strand
TCTTCAGGAAGCGGCGCGATAGCGGCAAGGATCATTGCAGGCGGCCCACCGAGGAAGATCGTGACCGGCAAAGGCTTGTTCTGCTGCTCCGCTTCGAAATAATGAAATCCGCCGCCCTTTCCGATCTGCCAATGAATTCCGGTCGTCGTTTTGTCGTACCGCTGGATGCGGTACATTCCCAGATTTGGCTTTCCGGAACTTGGGCTTTCGGTATAAACGAGCGGAAGAGTTACAAAATGTCCTCCGTCTTCATGCCAAAGTTGCAGAAGAGGAAGTTTTTCAAGGTCGACCTCTTTCTGCCTTGCTTCGAGCACCGGAGCCCGTTTGATTTGTTTCGTCCCAAGCTTGAGGGCCGTCGCCGCCATGTCGCGATATCCCCAGAGCTTTCCGATCTTAGGCGGCACGAGAACCTCGACCATCTCAACCGCACGGCGGACAAATTCCTGCGGGCGCTTTCCAAATGCGAGATCGATACGCTTGTTCGTCCCAAAAAGATTAGTGACAACCGGGAATGTCGAACCTTTTACGTTGGTGAATAAAAGGGCTTTTCCCTGTTCATCGATAACACGTCGATGTATCTCGGCGATCTCGAGATACGGGTCGACCTTTGCCGAGACCTCGACGATCTCGTTCTCTTTTCTCAGCGTGTCGATGAACGAACGCAGATTCGTGTGCATATATGAAAGCTAAAAATAAGATTATCCACGAAATACAAAAAAGTCGCGAGAACGGCAATGTACCGATGCGTATCCGACCTCTATTTGTGTACTTCGTGGATGATCTACTGTTTGGTTTCGATAGGGGAAATTCGCTGAATTACAACGCCCGGGACGTAGTCATCTAATTCATGATAATCGAGCTTCAGCTGACTTTTTGTTTTGTGCCGTTCGTGTATTTCCCGGATCGAAAAATGTTAACCACGAAATACACGAACCGCACGAACAATTGAGAGAAGCGATCCTATTGCTTCTTCTTCAGGTCAGGTTCCGTGATATCCAACTCGGTCGCTTTTACGACTTCGACTGGAACCGAAGGAAACCGTTTCGCAAGATCGTCCTTGAATTTCGCATGATCGCCGACGATTATGATCTTGCCTCCGAGAAGGTTTGCCTTCGCAAATACCTTGATCTGCTGAGCGGAAACCCGGTTGATCCCATTCGAATATGCGTTAAGCTCCGATGCAGCGATCCCGAACGTATATAGCTCAGACAGTGCTCCGACGATCCCGGCAGTGGTTTCGATCGTCTGGCCGAAACCTCCGGTGAGAACTGCCTTGCGCGGATCGAGTTCCGATGCGGTGATCTCACCGTCGGCGAGACGCTGGACCTCCTTTACAACGATCTCGGCAACTTCGGGTGCGGATTCGTTCTTTGTCTGGGTTCGGGTGGAAAAGTTCGTTTTGTCCCACCTCCAGGCAAATCCGCTTCCTGCACCGTAGCTCAAGCCGCGCTTGATACGGATCTCTTGGTTCAAACGAGAGGAATATCCGCCACCAAGAACAGAATTGAGAGTCGATGCGACATAATAATCAGCGTTCGCACCTTCCTCGACCCGATCGGCCGCTCTGCCCTTGTTCACAGGCTGGACATAACTCACCGACGCCTGGCCTGAGTCAGGCAGATCGACGATAAGGATCTCCGTAACCACAGGCGGGACTGCCGGAGACGATGATACTTCAGGAGTTTCGGGCGGAGCCTCCATCATTGTCACGATGATTTCCTTACGCTCAAACTTCGGCTGTTTCCAATTCTTGAACATTCGCGTAGCCAAAGTATTTGCGGCCGCCGGCGTGATATCCCCAGCAAAGATCAGGACAGCATCGCCCGGAAGGAAAGCGTCCTTATAGAATTCCTGTATATCTTTCTGCGTAATAGCTGAAAGACTGGCCACCGTTCCGCCTGCAGGGTGTTCGGAAAAGGCATAAGCACTTGCTACGTAGTTCGAAAGCGGGCCTGGCTGGGTCAGGTTGTAGCTGAGGCCGTCGATCGCCTGGGAACGAAGCAAGTCGATCTCGGACTGCGGAAAGGTCGGATTCAACGCGACGTCCGCAAGAATGGCCATCGCCTGATTAAGCTTGTCCGACGTAATGGACATTGTGATCGAGGAGTGATTCCAGGACGCGCCGGAGTTGATCGATCCTCCGAGAAACTCCATCTCCTCAGCGATCTGCGTTGCCGACCGGGTCTTTGTGCCCTTGGTCAGCATCGAAGCTGTCATATCTGCAAGGCCGGCCTTATCCGCATCCTCAAAGAACGATCCGGTCTTGACCAGTAACTGGACCGTCACTATAGGAACGTTTCGCTTCTCGACTACTGCGACCGTTAGGCCGTTCTTCAGTTTCGTCTCCTTTACAGCAGGAATCGCTATCGGCTTTGCGGGCCCGGGTTCCGGGAGGCCGTCTTGGGCGAAAGTGCAAAAAGCTGCGGCAAAAGTAATGACCGTTGCGGCAATGAATTTATTGACAGAGGCCTTTTTGAGTAGTTCTCTCATTATTTCGTCACCTCCGTTTCTTTGGCCTGGTTGTAGTGGATAACCACCCGGTTATTGTCTTTGAAATATTGCTTCATCACTCGCTGAACATCAGCGGCCGTAACCGCCTGTATTTTTGCTACCTCTTGATTTACCGCTTTCGGATCACCCAGGTAAGCGACGGCACGTTCGATGGCGATCGCCTTTCCGTCATTGTTCTCGCGTGCACGGACCGCACGCGACACCAACTGGTTCTTGGCTTTTTCCAGCTCTTTTGCCGTAACTCCGGAATCCTGGATCTTCTTTAACTCGGCAAGCCATGCTTTTTCCAGATTCTCAGATGTCCCCTTTTGGGAACCTATCCCGACGAACGATATGCGGCCGCCTTCGGTATTGAGTTCGAGATCAAGATCCGCTTGCTGTGCGATCTCCTGCTCACGGACAAGTGCGTTATAGAGCCTGGAGCTTTCGCCTCCGGACAGGATCAGGGCGGCAACACGGAGTGCCGGAATATCCGGGCTGGTCGTCCTTGGAGCACGGTAAACAACTGCGGCAGCGGGAAACGGCACGCGCGGGCCAAATTCGGTGTAACGGCGTTCGGCCGTCCACTCGGGCTCGACCTCCGTAACGCGCGGTATCGCGCCTTCGGGACGTTTGATCGATCCGAAATACTGGTCGACCCAT
>JAUCQE010000605.1 GCA_030372865.1 Pyrinomonadaceae bacterium | reverse complement strand
TCGGAAGCCGGCACCCGCGTGGAACAGGGACTTTTCCTCGAGTCCTCGGCCGGTTTGTTCGCGAGAGCAAGTGGCTGAGCTTAGAGGAAGCTATCCGTAAGATGTCCGGATTCCCTGCTCAGCGGCTCGGCATCAAGGATCGCGGCATTATCATGAAAGGAATGAAGGCCGACCTGGTGTTATTCGACCCGAATTCCGTTATCGACAAAGCTACGTTTACCGAACCGCAGCTTTTTTCCGAGGGTATCCGCGGGGTTTTCGTGAACGGCATCCGCGTCTGGGACGGCACAAAGGCCACCGGAGCACTAAGCGGTGAGATCATCCGAAGAGCCGCTCGCTAACCGGCGAGAGCGTTCCGCTGTATCTCAAAGAGCCGGTTGATGCCCTTTTCCGCGAGGATGAGCATTTCGTCCATCTCTTCACGGCTGAACGGCTCGCGTTCGGCTGTGCCCTGGATCTCGATGAAATTGCCTGCTCCCGTACAGACAATATTCATGTCGACATCCGCTGTCGAATCTTCCGCATAAGCAAGGTCGACGACCGGAGTTCCTTCAATTATCCCGACGCTTATCGCTGCGACCTCGCTGACGATCGGCGACGTCTTGATCACCCCCTGGCGGAGCAGCCGGCGGCAAGCGAGGGCAAGGGCAACATATGCTCCGGTTATCGAAGCACAGCGTGTTCCACCGTCTGCCTGGATCACGTCGCAATCGAGAATTATCTGCCGTTCGCCCAGCAGCTGCGTGTCGACGACCGCACGCAGGCTCCGGCCGATCAGCCGTTGTATCTCCTGGGTCCGTCCTGCGGGCCGCTGAGTTTCACGCTGGGTTCGCGTGTTCGTTGCACGCGGCAGCATCGCATATTCGGCGGTTACCCAACCGATGCCCTTGTTCCGCATGAACATCGGCACGCGGTCCTCGACCGAGGCCGTGCAGATCACTTTGGTACCGCCGACCTCGATGAGTGCGGAACCCTCTGCATACGGAGAGATATTTGGCGTGATTTTGGTATTCCGGATCTGGTCCAATGCTCTTGCGTCGGGTCGTTGATAGCTCATTTTCTAGTTCCTATTTCAGTGCGTCTTTTCCAAATATCTCGATTGCTTCAAGTTTGGACGGTTTTGCCCCGAGAAATCGTTCGGCAACGCGGGCAAAGCGATCAGCCGCGTCCGTAACATAAAAATGGTCCAAGTCGTCGCAGAGCGACCGGTCGCCGGAGACCACGTTCGGGTTCATCAGCCCTTTCTGGCCCAATATCCGCTCGACTTCCTCGGCCGTCGCCTCGCCCGAATCGATCAGCCGTACGTTCTCGCCGACCGTCTTTTGGATCACGTCGCGGAGGATCGGATAATGCGTACAGCCTAGCACGAGTGCATCCGGTTTGAAGTCCCGAACTCCGGAGAGGTATTTCTCAGCGATCGAATTGGTTTCGGGTTCGTTCGTCCAGCCTTCTTCTGCGAGCGGTACAAACAACGGGCACGCGGCTTGATAGATCGAAGCATTCTCGCACGCCCGGCGGATACTCTCCGCATAGGCGTTGCTGGCAACGGTCGCCTCGGTCGCGATCACCGCAATGTTCGGGCGTTCGCACTTTGTCACCTCGACCGCCTTCCTGCCGCCCGGCCCGATAACGCCGACCACATCTATCCCGATATGCGAGCGGATCGCCGGCAGAGCGAGTGCCGATGCCGTGTTGCAGGCGACAACCAGCATCTTGATGCCGATCGACGCGAGAAACTCGGCGTTCTCCAGGGCATACCGCTCGACTGTCGCAAGTGATTTCGTGCCGTACGGCACACGCGCGGTGTCGCCGAGGTAAATGAAATGCTCGTTCGGAAGCCGGTCGTGTAGGGCACGATAAACCGTCAGGCCGCCAACGCCTGAATCAAATATGCCGATCGGTAAAGTATCTGTCTCTTATACACATCTGACGCTGCCGACGAGTTCCGAA
>JAUCQE010000604.1 GCA_030372865.1 Pyrinomonadaceae bacterium | reverse complement strand
GTTCGGAACTCGTCGGCAGCGTCAGATGTGTATAAGAGACAGATCCGCGGGTGCCGTACACCGAGGCAGAACAGGTCGTCGATGCCCTCAAGAAGCGGAACACGACGGTGGAATACAAACTCTATGACGACGAAGGCCACGGCATCTCAAAACTAAAAAACCGGCTCGAGCTTTACCCACTCGTCGCCGATTTTTTGGATAAGTATATGAAGTAGCTACCTGCCAATCTCAACGCGCCGTCCGGTCGCATTCGATTCCCTTGCGGCATCGAGAACGCGCTGGACGGCGACGCCGTCTTCGAGGGTCGCTGCGTGTTCGATCTCCGTCTGCCCATTCTTCACTGCGTCGATTATGAGCGGTGCAAACTGGACGAAGGCACGTGCGAAGCCGGTATCGGGAATGCCCGGAAGGTTTGTTCCGAGGTCGGTATCGATCGCGGTCCACCCGCTTTCGCCGTTCTTTGCCAGGTACAACTCGCCTCGATGGTCGATACGCATCGCACCATCGGTGCCAAATAATTCGAGCCTGTTCAGATACTCCGGCTGTTCGACCATAGAGACTGAAGCAAGGCCGGTCGTGTCCTCGGTCAATTCACCGTCTGCGAACCTCAAAAGCATATTGGCCTCGTCGTCGGTCGTGACCGGACGGACGATACCTTCCACATCGCGGCGTTCTTTCACGTGCGTCTGCAATTGGCAGGAAACGCTGGAGACGGTCGTGCCTAAGAACCACTGCATCGAGTCGATCACGTGTGAATTGATCGCTCCAAGCGTGCCGCCGCCGGCGTTAATATCGGACCACCAATTCCACGCAACGCTCGGGTCTCCGCGGTGCGGTGCACGAAAGCTGTACTTCGCATGACGGACCTTTCCGATCACGCCATCGCGAAGCATCTTGTAAGCCTTCTGGCGGCCAGGCTGAAAACGGAGTTCGTGGTCGATCACCGCAAATACGCCCGCGTTCTTTGCCGCTGCTGCCATCTCCTCCGCTTCGGCAACGTTCATCGCCATCGGCTTTTCCGCAACGACGTGTTTGCCTGCCGCGAGCGCCGCCAGGAACATTTCGCGATGCAGATTCGGCGGCGTGGTGATGCAGATAAGGTCGACATCGTCGCGGCCGACAGTCTCACGCCAATCGTCGGTAAAATGCGGCACGCCGAACTCTTCTGCCGTCGCACGCGCGTTCGCGAGAGTCCCGCTCGCTACCGAAACAAATTCCGCATCGGCACATGCCGCAAACGCGGGCATTTGAACCTTGCGGGCAAACCCTGCTCCGATGATCCCGATCCTTACCTTGCTCGTCATTTGAACTCCTCTATTCTCAACTCCACATCGCTGCAGTTTCGCGTGCAAAATCCTCGAAACTACGCGGTTCGTGTCCGAGAAGATCGGTCAATTCCGCAAGCTCCGCCTCTGTCGCGGCCAAGCCCTCTCGCTGGAAGAATTCGTACATCAGCCGAAAATCAAACGCCATCCAGCCGGGCAGCATCGTCTTCGACTGTTGTTCCCAGGCGTCCATATCATCGCCGCCGTAGAGGATAGTGCGTCCAAGGGCCTCGCCCCAGATCTCGGCCGTCCGTTCGCCCGTGATAGCTTCGGGGCCGGCAATATGAAACGTCTTGCCGTCGTGATCGCCGGTCGTCAGCGTGATCGCCGCCGCTTCGGCGATGTCGCGGACATCTACGCGCGAGATACCATTTGAACCGATAGGCTGCGGATACACGCCAAAGTTCGCCATCACTTCTTTGAACCAGTAGTCGTTCTGATAAAAGTTGTTCGGCCGGAGGATGGTGTACGGAATGCCCGATCGCTTGATGGCGTATTCGATCGGGATCTTTGAACCGAAGTGCGGAAGGTGAGGAGCATCTTCAAGCCGCGGCACCGAAAGATAGACGACCTTTTTCACACCGGCCATCTGCATGCCGTTCACCGCCATCAACCCCTCGTTCGTTTCAGTCTGGCTGACCGCGTTCAAAAGGAAGACCGCGTCTTTGCCGTTAAAGACGCTGCGAATCGTGTCTGGATCCTGCAGATCGCCGATCTCCGCCGCAACGCCGGCGGGCAGTTTCGCTGCACTTTCCTTGCTCCGCGTAAGAGCACTGACCTCAACACCCCGTCCTAATAACTCTGCCACTACCTGCGAACCGACAGTGCCGGTCGCACCCAATACAAGAATCTTCATAGTTTTGAATATTAGTTATCTACATCATTTATACGCGAAAAAAGAGCGTCCGGCGTAACCGCCCGACGCTCGTTTTCCATTAAATTTTTGTGTTCTCAGCTGCCGCCGAGTTCGAATCCCGGTGCCGTTGCTTTACGTTTCCGCGTGCCGTAACGGAGGAAATGCTCGTAAACCTCGCGTTCTTCCTTGGTCATTTCGACAATCTCGGCACCGATCAGGTACCTCTCCACCGAATCATGAAGGCCAACCCGTTCGTACCGGCGGCCGACGACCTTCATCCGCATCTTGCCGCCCGGCAGGTCGATCTCTGCCAAAAGCGTCCGCTCCTGGCCGACAAGATAGAATTCCTTGATGCGTATGGACGGGACGATGAACCCGATGCCGGACCGGCTCAGGTCGCAGGTCTCACCTGCAATGAAAAGCGTGTCGCTGCTCGTCGTGTGTATACCCTTCCCGTACGGCTCGATGACTATCTTTATCGGAGCGTTGAAACGCTTACGCGCAGAGTGCGACCGTTCGGCCATTAACCCTGTTATTTTCGCGGCAAGCTTTCTGATCATTCTTCGTTACCTTTATCCGTTCGATGCACGAGGATGATAAAAAGGGAACTATAACTTAAAAGTGTCTTAAATTAAAACACAAAGTGTTTAACACTATGTTACTTCTTCATCGGCTTTCCGCCGTTGTCCTCCGAGGACACACGCGGCAGGCTGCCCGGCACCGGCTGGAGTAGGTACGACATCTTGCCTGTCTTGCCGTAAACGGCAGGTGTGGCGGTGGCGTAATAGCTCTTACCGTCGGGCTCGAGCGTCAGGGCATATGTGTAGCCGGTCGACTCCGATGAAAGTACATCGTTCGGCAGAAAGCCTTGCTCGATGAGCTTGGCAAAATCCGTGAAGGTTCCGCTGTTCTGCGTTGCATGCGCGAGCTGCGCCTTTGCGATACGCTCGAGCATCTTCTTCGCTTCTTCCTGGTGCGTCGTGATCTTTAGTGCGTAAAAGTAGTTTTTCCCTTCGCGCTTGATTGCCTTTTCGGTCTCCTCATCCGCGCTCAGGATCACCCCAGTGCTCACCCTCTTTCCGCAAGCGGACCTGCTGGAGTTCAAGCGTTTCCTCGTCCTCGCCGGGCAGCTTTGCGGTCACAGTGGCATTGTTGCCGCTGATGATCTCGCCGTTTATCTCAAGCTCGGCAGGGACCTGTTTCGCGATCGCCTGAAAATCCACGGAGAATTCCTTCAGCTCATCGTCTGTAAGCCCTTCGATGGCCGGACGCAGATTGGTCAGGTGGATCGCCTCTCGAAACTTCCCTTCGCGCAGCCGTGTATAGAATGCGCGAACGGTGTCGGCGGGGGAATTGGGGGTGATATCAATGCTCGATGTCGCGGGGCCTTCCTTGGCGAGGTTCGATGCCGCCGTCTGGCTGTTTGCATTCGAACGCTGGTCGTTCGACGCCGCCGCCGAGCACGCACCTCCAAAGTAGGTTGCGATCAAGAGCAGTAGTGTTGGAGCAAACCGCGACTTTTGGTTGCGATACATCAAAAAAACGTCTCCGTAAATTACCGAAAGATGTTGCCGTTAAGAACTACTGGCAGAAGCCCGCAGGGAGAAGGGCGGAGCTCGTTTCCCACAAAGGCGTGCCGGGAACGAGAAATGGGCAAGACACGCGTTGGAAGTATAGCGTATCCTGCCCAAAATTGTAAGTCCCAATTTTCAGGGCCTTTATTCGCCCGTCGGCGGCGACGCCCGGCGGCCGAAAAGCATGTCGCGTCCGGCCATATAAAGCACGACGGCAAGAATGATGAACGGCACCATTCCGAGCACGTTCGCCCAATCGCCCTCGTAGAACGGATTGCTCGCCTTTGCCCAGGTTGCCATTGCGTCGATCAGGTCTCCGGCATAGACAGCTGTAAGCGCGATAAGGATCCCTGCAAGCGCACCGCCGGCGATGTACCCTGATGCGAGCAGCACGCCGGAGCTCTTATCCGTCTCGGCGATGAACTCTTCCTCGGTCATTTCCCTGCCGGCAAATTTTCGCTTGAGGTATTTATCAACGCCCCAGCGAACCATGCCACCAAAGAATATCGGCGACGATGCCGAGATCGGAAGATAAAGCCCGACCGCGGATGCGAGCGAGGAAATTCCGCAAAGTTCGAGCGTTATCGAGATCATCACCCCGAGCAGCACCAATCCCCACGGAAGCTGCTGGCTGAGAATTCCCTGAATGATATAGCTCATCAGCGTCGCCTTCGGTGCACGGTATTTCTCGACCGACTGATATACCGGGTCGCCGTTCGCATCGACGCCGGTCTGCACCTCTTTGATCACGCCGTTGATGCCCGGGTCGACCAGGTATGCCGGCTTTCCTTGAGCATCGACGAGATATCGCCCTTGCGGCCCGCGTGTCGAGTCGGTGTTGTGCCAGACGCCGTAGCTCTTCGTGTCCTGCGTGCCGATGTAGCCACCGGGAGTTTCCGCCATCAGCGCATCGCCGCTGCGGACGAGTTCTGTCTGCGGCACCTGGAATTCCGGTGCGAAAGCCGTCGCCGCGACCGGCTGATAGACCGACGATGAATGATTGAGTTGTATCAGGATCGGCCCAAGCAGCAGTGCCGACGCAAGTGCGCCGATCAATATCGCGGTCTGCTGTTTCCACGGCGTGCCGCCGACCCAGAAACCGGTTTTCAGGTCCTGCGACGTCGTACCGCCGTTCGAAGCCGCGATGCAGACGATGCCGCCGACGGAAAGTGCAGTGACGAAATAGGGATCAGGCTGTACCCAGCCGAGCAGCAGGAAAGCGAGCGACGTAAACAGCAGCGTCGCGACCGTCATTCCCGAGATCGGGTTTGAAGACGAGCCGATCTCGCCGGTCAGACGCGATGAGACTGTGACGAATAGAAACCCGAGCACGATGATCAGGATCGCCCCAAGGATATTCATCTTGAGAGCGGGCAGGAACGTGATCACGACGATCAGGGCAAGGATGCCGATCACCACCCATTTCAGGGAGATGTCCTGTTCGGTGCGAGGCAGTTCGCCGATTTCCGCCTCGCCGTTCGCGGCGGCGCGTTTTGAGCGGAAATCCGCCACGCCGCCTTTTATGCCGTGCCAGATGGTCGGTAGCGAACGGATGAGCGAAATGATTCCGCCCGCGGTCACGGCTCCGGCACCGATATAAAGAATGTATTCGCTCTGGATGCTGCCGGGGCCTTCGATGGGCATGTCCTTGATCAGCCCGGTCGCAGGTGCAAGCGGCACGGCGAGCAGTTCGCCGAAGTACCTGATCATCGGTATCAGGACGAGATATGAGAGCACGCCGCCGGCGAACATAATGCCGGCGATCTTCGGCCCGATGATGTAACCGACGCCGAGCAGTGCCGGGTTATTTTCGAGCGAGACGCTTCCGCCCTTGAACGGCTCGTCGAATTCCTTGGTTGGATATTCCCGCCAGCCGCTGAAGACCTTCATCACCGCGTTGTAGAGAAAACCGATCGCGAAGCCCGCGGCGATTATCAGCCCGCCCTTTGTTTCCGCGCCGTCGCCGGCCTTTGCGATCTCGGAATGCTGTTTCGATTCTTCGGACGCGCTCGCGATGAGGACCTGTGCGCAGGCGGTTCCCTCGGGGTATTTCAGGATGCCGTGCTGGTCGCGGATCAGTGCCCGACGCAGCGGGATCATCATCAAAATACCGAGCAGGCCGCCGAGCACGGCGACCATCGTGACGCGCCAGATCTCGAGATCAAAGCCGAGTATCAAGATCGCGGGCATGGTCACGCCGATGCCGAAGGCGATCGATTCACCTGCCGAACCGGTCGTCTGCACGATGTTGTGCTCAAGTATCGTCGCGTCTCGCATCCCGATCTTCGAAAGCAGGCGAAACAGCGTGACCGAGATGACCGCGACCGGTATCGACGCCGACACCGTCAGGCCGACCTTCAGCACCAGATAAAGCGACGACGCGCCGAAAACGATGCCGAGCAGCGTCCCGACGATCAACGGCCCGACCGTCAGCTCACGCAGATTCGTGACCGACGCGGGAATGTACGGGCGGAATTTTTCAAGGAATGGGTTATTCATAAACGTAACGGTGAGAATCTGTCGAAATTTACGCCCAATCGGCGAGAAATGCAATGGTTTCCATCATTTATACAGACGTTTATCTCAAATAATCGCTCGCGCGAGCGTCTCAAACGGCCGCGCAGGCGCTTCAAACGGCCGCGCAGGCGTCTGAAACGGC
>JAUCQE010000603.1 GCA_030372865.1 Pyrinomonadaceae bacterium | reverse complement strand
CGCTGTCTCGTGGGCTCGGAGATGTGTATAAGAGACAGGATCTTCGTTGGCAGTGAGGAAAACAAGCCGGGCCTTAGGCACGACCTTTTTGAGATGTTCGGCTGCCGAAAGGCCATCCATTAAGGGCATTCCGATATCGAGAACGACGATCTCAGGCCGGATTTCCGCGACCTGCTCAAGCATGCTGCGACAGTCTTCGAATAGCCCCACAACCTGAAACTCAGGTTCGACCATACACCGAAGTGCATCGAGCAAAACACGGTGGTCATCGACCAAAACGATCCGGGTCGTCAACATACTTCAAAGCAGCGGCAAAGAATGTGCCAGATCGAAACGGTCTTTTGACCCAAAAAACCCAGAAAAATCGCATGGCGAGGACACGGAACCGTAATTAAATCGATCAAAGCGTGAGAAAATTCGCGCTCAACCCCGCCGTTCGGCTCGAGAGAACCTGATCAACATCCGACCGGCCGGGCCGCACTCGGGAAACAGATCTCGGCAGCAGGCGGTTTCCGTCGATTGCTTCAACTAAGGCCCAAGATCGTCTCGTCTCAGCGCGCGCGAGGGTGTATTTGAGACGGGGTGAACCGCTCGCCGTTCGAACCGGGTGCGAACCGCCGAGCCGCTTCCGTTCTGTCAACGAGATCGCTTTTTAAGATCGTCACGTGGCCTCGAATGAAGTTTAAAATTGAAAAAGTTCCGCGCAGCTGGAAGAGGCTTCGCGGAACTTTTATCCGATGCGCAGTACGGCGCGTGCAAAATCCAGGTCAACCTATCTCAGGTCACCTCGGGCTGTCAGGATCAATCAGCAGATGCCTGCACAAATCAGATCGCGGCATGCGAGATCGGGCCGGTCGGCAATAAAAGGAGATCGAATCGTTACGTAGTTCAAGATCACCCGAAGACGGCAGCTCCGGGATCTCGCGCACTCAGCCGACTCGCTGGCTTTAAAGGTGTGGGTAAATGTGTGAGTAAACCGTTCTGGAAACTTTGAAATGTCCGTAAGTTGTTGAGTTTATGGAGCCACCCGTCGGATTTGAACCGACGACCTTTCGATTACGAATCGAATGCTCTACCAACTGAGCTAGGGTGGCTTTTGGCCGGGCGGTGCGGGGCTTTTTAGGGCGGCGGCACCGTCTTTGGCGGCGATGGCCTGAGCAACGCCGAATCTCAAAATATAATGTGCGGAGTGGCGGCTGTCAAGGAACGGAGAGGTTGTCAGTCACGGGAGTTTTTGCCGCATTTAGGATGAAGGAGATTCTGACACTCTGAGGAATGATCAGCTGGGTGGGTAGGGCTGCGTGCGGTCACGAAATGTGCGTGGGCGGCCCCCGCGATCGCAAAACACTTAGCGGATTGTTATATAGAACATGAAGTGAAGGGCCGACTCTCGTTAATAAGGAGGCTTGTTACGTGATGTTCGCAGACGGCGGGCCGCGGCGGTGAGTCAGAGGGGCAAATATTCGTTTGCGAATAAGGTACGAGGGTGTATTATTTCGTAAAGGAAACGGCTGTTTTATACATATGATGAACGAAGATTTTGTTCAGCGTTTGAAGCTGGCATTTGAGAATCAGAGCATGGCGGACATTGCACGGCGGGTCGATGTGCCTCATGCGACGATACGAAACTACTTTTTGGGCCGGCTGCCCGCACCGGAAGTGCTGATAAAGATAGCGGCTGAAACGAATGTGTCGCTAAATTGGCTCCTGCTCGGTGCCGGCGACATGTACATACGCGGCGGCGAACCGCTCGATCTCGGCCGGATGATCGACCGCAGGATCGAGGAAATAGTTGACCTCAAGCTGGCCGCACGTGCAGGCGAGGTCCAGCAGCTGGGCGACATCGATGTGGTCCCGGCATTTGATGTTGCTGCGGCGGTGCATGAACATGGCGACCCGCACGTGGTGATGAGCGAGTGGTTCCGGCACGAGGGCCGCGAGTATCCGGCGGATTTCGGCGTCGTGTTTTTCCAGGGCTGGGAATCGTACAGCCCGTCGGAAAAGGTCGAGGCCATAAGGGACGCGAAAAAGGTGCTTGACCGCACGCTCCGAAAACAGGCCTGAACCGGGCGGCCCGGAAAACTTTACGACTCGTGTGGGGTATGGTACAGTGTTGCAACAGTGACACGCTCACTCTCACGATCATGAAGCTATTAGTCGAAAAGATCCGAAATCTCCGCATCGGCTGGAACGAACGCCCGCTGACAGAAGACGATTTTTACCGCCTTTGCCGCCGCTTTAAGATCAAGGTAACGGAAATGCCGCTCAGCGTGGGCGGCTTTCATTTTCGGTGCAAAAAGCAAGATTTCATTGCCCTTAGCACCAGCCTCACGGGCAAAGAGAGGCTATTGGTGATGTTCCACGAGTTCGCACACTTTCTGCTGCACGCTCCGAACATGAACGAGACGGCGAGCTTTCACGGCGTCGGCCGCAAGACCCGCAAGGAACAGGAGGCCGACCGTTTCGCCATCGTCGCACTGTTGCCGCTGAAGACGCTTGAAACGCGATCTGTCGATGATCTGATAGAAGAAGGGTTCGATACCGAAATGCTCCGCGAGCGTATCGAGGTTTACGAGAAATACCGCATCTGAAAAACCGTTTTCTGAAATAGCTTTCAAACAACGCTCCTGCCTGCCACCGATCTCGCCATGTTCTTCGCTTTCTGCGTGACAGCGAATAGAAACGGGTATATATTGCTCGGGTCTTATCAACTTCACATTCTGTAGAGGCGGTGCCCATGGCGATTGACAACACGCTCGACCGGCGAGGTTTTGAGAGGCGGCTTTTTCTGATATGCGCGGCCGGCTTTGCCATACTCAGTTTCGCGGGATTTGCGCGGACCTATTACCTTTTGCCCGTTCTGGGCGGAAACCCGCTAAGGCTTACAACGCATATACACGGGATACTCATGAGCCTGTGGGTGCTGCTCTTCGCGGTGCAGATCTATCTCGTGCGGTCAAAGAACATTCGCGTCCATATGCGGTTGGGTTGGCTCGGCGTCGGGCTCGCGGCGATGATAGTGGCGGTCGGAACGCTGACCGCGTTGATGGCGGCAAAGTACGGCTCCCAGTCCTCTCCACCCGAGATCCCGCCGCTCAGTTTTCTGATAGTGCCGATCGGCGACATATTGTATTTCGGTGCTTTTGTTGCGCTTGCCGTGCTATGGCGTAAACGCCCGGCCGACCATAAGCGGATGATGCTGCTGACGGCGTTTGCCGTGGTGCCGGCGGCGGTGGCACGGATCCCCGGTGCACCGATGCAGGAACTTGGGCCGCTGTGGTTCTGGGGCGTTCCAAATCTGCTCTTGATCGCCGTGATCGCTGCCGACCGCTGGCGGACCGGCAAGTTCAACTTACCGTTCGTCATCGGTTCCATCCTGCTCATCGCATCTGAGCCGGTGCGGATGATGCTGATGGGAACCGAAGCCTGGCTGGCTTTTGCGACGTGGGCGACGAGCTTCGTCTAACATTCTTACGCAAAAAACGTTTCGATCTTACGTTCAACCGCGGAGGCAACCGGCCGGCCGCGGTTTTTCTATTCATATACAGGCCCGGCGGTTTGCCGATATTGATAGCGAGGAATAATAGCAATGGCGATAACAAAGCTTCAGAACGTGCCCCTTTTGCCGCAGCCGACAGACGGTGTCTGCTGGATGAAGTCGGCACAGATGGTCTATGAGTGGCAAAAAGCGACCGGCAACGGCGGCATGATAGACCCGATGTCGGACGCAGGTTTCAAGACGCGATACGAGAACAACGGCGACTGGTGGGCCGGGCAGAACGGCATTCTTGCACGCACGTTCAAGATGAAAACTCACGGCAGCATGTCGATGAGTTATGACAGCCTGAACACTTTCATGGCAAAGCACGGGCCGGTTTGGACCGGGCTGAAAAAGAACTGGGGCGGCAACAATCATGGCCACGTCGTCGTGATCTGCGGCGTCGCGGACACCGGCGTCCTCATCCACGACCCCGAACCAATGCACAAAGGCACGCAAATGTGGCTCACCTGGGAACAGATAAACAAAGCCATCGCTGCGATCACGGACGCGGATTATCAGTTCCTGACTGCTGCGTGAGCGGTGAGCAGTAGGCAGTAAGCAGTAAGCAGTAAGCAGAGGGCGGTGCCATCAGATGGTGTGTGCCGCCCTCTCTTTGTGCGTGTCGCTGGAGCGGAATCCCGCGTTGCGACTTTGCGGGAGATCACTTCCTATTGCGGTCGCGCGTGGTTACGGTTGTTATCGCTGTCGCTCACGCAGGCGGGGACGCCTACGCCCCCGGGGCTGGTCACTTGGCACTCGCCACTTGTCACTGGCCTCCTGATATCGCCCTTGCTTACGCGCGGGCTTCTGCATTTGGGTTGGGCCGTCGGAACACGGAGGCTTGTCCGCACTACCTAACAT
>JAUCQE010000602.1 GCA_030372865.1 Pyrinomonadaceae bacterium | reverse complement strand
CGACGCGCTGTTGTGGCTGCCGGGCGTTTTTGTCGAGCAGGGCTGGGCCAGCTTCCGGCTGCCGGTCGCGGCGGGCGAATGGTGGATCTACCCGCTGTTCCTGCTGCCGGTCGGCGTGCTGGCCTATCTCGCGATGGTTTGGGACCCATTCGCGTTGCGGCGGCTGTCGAATGTGAAGGCGGCGGTGTGGGTGGCCGTGCCGGCGGCTTTTATCGCAGCGATCACCATTGCGATGTTGAATTCATCACCCGCTATGCCAGCGGGGAACGGGAAGCTGACGGTGCATTTCCTTGATGTCGGGCAGGGAGATTCAGCGTTCATCGTATTTCCGAACGGCGAGACGATGTTAATCGATGGCGGCGGGTTGGTCGATTTTCGGAAGCGAAGGGATGATGAAGATCAGGAGCCGTTTGAGCCCGACGTTGCCCGCATCGGCGAGATGGTCGTGTCCGAGACGCTTTGGGAGATGGGCTATTCGCGGATCGATCACGTGGTCGCGTCGCATGCGGACGCGGACCATATTCAGGGTTTGGTTGATGCGGCAAAGAACTTCGAAATAGGACGTGCGTATTTCGCCGGCGTGCAGGGCGAGAGCGAAGACTCAGCGGAACTGTTGGCGGTCCTTGCAAAGAAAGGCGTGCCGGTCGCTTGGCTGGAACGCGGGAATAGATTGGAGATCGGCGGTGCGGTGGTCGATGTTCTGCACCCGTCCGCAGGCGACGCGGATCTTACGGAAAACGACCGGTCGCTGGTTTTTACGCTGACCTTTGGCGAAAGGAGATTCCTGTTTACGGGCGATATCGAGGCCGAAGCGGAGCGGCGTGTCGTGGCGAACGGCGGCCTGATCATGTCGGATGTCGTGAAAGTCCCGCAT
Organism: Pyrinomonadaceae bacterium; assembly: GCA_030372865.1. GTDB lineage: Bacteria > Acidobacteriota > Blastocatellia > Pyrinomonadales > Pyrinomonadaceae > OLB17. Next base: position 942 of record JAUCQE010000602.1, on the reverse strand, counting down.
CACGGCAGCCGAACTTCGTCGTCGAATGCGTTTGCTGAGGCGGTAAGACCCGAGTTAGCGGTCATTCCGGTTGGGAATAGATCAAGATTTGGGCATCCGCATTACCAAACTGTGGAAATGTGGAAAACTTTCGGGGCGGAATTGAAAACGACGGGCGAGAAAGGTATGCTCTCGGTCGTGACAGACGGTAAGTCCTTAGACATCAATACTTTCCTCAAATGAAAAGCCCGTCCTGTCTTTGAAAAAGACCGTCCGGGCGTTCCTTCAGTTGTCCTGTATGTAGTGATAGTAGACCAACCAAAACACAATGTCAAGTGTTTTTTAATGTAATACATTAAGAAACAATGTTTAACTAGTGTTTGAAATGACGAATTCCCGTAAATACCATCACGAGCCCGTGTTCATTGGCCGCGGCGATGCTTTCGTCGTCCTTTATCGACCCGCCTGGCTGGATGATCGCTGAGACGCCCATCTTTGCTGCTTCATCGACGTTATCGCGAAACGGGAAAAAGGCGTCGGATGCCAACGCCGAGCCTTTTATCGGCAGTTCAAAGCGTTCGGCACGCATTGCGGCGATGCGGACGGAGTCGACGCGGTTCATCTGGCCCGCTCCGACGCCGATGGTCTGGACGCCGTTCGCGAGCACTATCGCGTTTGAACGCACGTGTTTGCAGACCTTCCAGGCGAGCATCATCGAACGGATCTCGTCGTCGGTCGGCTGCCGGTCGGTGACGACCTTGAGGTCTTCGGGCATCAGGCGATGAACGTCCTTGTCCTGGACGAGCATGCCGCCGCCGATCTGTTTAAGTTCGAACCCGAGCCCTTCGGCCGGTTCGGCACGCAGCACGCGGAGGTTCTTTTTCGTCTTGAAGATCTCGAGTGCTTCTTCGTCAAAATCGGGAGCGACCACTACTTCGGTAAACACTTCGTTCACCGAGTTTG
>JAUCQE010000601.1 GCA_030372865.1 Pyrinomonadaceae bacterium | reverse complement strand
ATATTTACGGCAAACCAGGCACAGATAGAACAGGCGACCGGCTACCTCGGCGGCGGAAAGTTTGTTGCGAGCGGCGGTGCACTGTTTGGCGATAAGCTTCAGCTCACGTCCTATCGCGTTGCGCTTTCCGGCACCAACATCACACTGCCCTTGCCGGAAGACTTCAATACGACAGGCGACGCCAGACTCGAGATCTCGGGACGGCGGATCGGCGAAGAGCTTACGACCCTAATCGCGGGTTCGATACTTGCCCGCCGCAGTGTCTATAACAAGGATATAGACCTCGCGAACATTATCAGCGGACGCCGAGAGGCCTCGATCTCCGGAGGCTCTGCCGGCGGATTTGCTCCGCGTTTCGACCTCTCGATCGAGGGGCGTGACGCCCTCGTGATCCAAAACAATATTGCCGATCTGACGGCATCCCTTTCGCTGCGTCTTACAGGAACAACGGACAATCCGCAGTTGTCAGGACGTATCACCGCGAACAGCGGAACGGTGCTCTTCCGGCGTGACCGATATGACGTACAGCGTGGCGTGCTTGAGTTTCCGCCGAACACGGCGATCGAGCCGAATATCTTCCTGCAGGCCGAGAGCCAGATACAGGGCTATCAGATCTTTATTAATCTTTCGGGGCCGCTGACCGATACCGAGAACCTTAACATCAGCGTTCGTTCGAGCCCGGCATTACCGCAGCAGGACGTCGTTTCGCTGATCACGACGGGCAGCCTTTCGAATACCGAGACCGGCATCCCGACGCTCGCTTCGACGGGTATCAATACGGCCGCGGAGGTGATCACAGATTCGATCATCAATAATCCGGCCCGCAAAGCGACGGACAAGCTGTTCGGCCTGAATGTTTTTGAGATCGACCCGATCATCTCGGGCGAACGGATCGACCCGTCTGCACGGCTAACGGTCGGCCGGCAGATCAATAACAACCTTCGCGTCACGTATGCGACGAATCTTTCGCAGGACCAGAATCAGGTGCTTGCGCTGGAATACCGGGTTTCCAACAAGCTTTCGTTCGTTGCCAGATACGAGCAGCGGTCGCTGTCGAATGTAACCCGGAATGCAGACAATTTTAGTTTTGAGGTTAGATTCAGGAGAAGATTTTAGACGCATCTGATGCGAGCACGGGTTAGCGGCGTGGGAACGCTGCACAATTGGATCTGCAGGCCGATGGGCCGTATGACCGCGAACTACACTCGCGGTCTATTCCTGCTTGGCAGTCTCTTGTTGATTGTGTCTTTACAGGGATATTCGCAGATCCAGTACGAGGGACGTGATGTTTCTCAGATAGTCATCCTGCTGGAAAACAACGACACAAACGCCGCTGCTTTGGAGCGGTATCGCCTGCTTGCCAACGGCGCGATCGAAAGAACTTATTCTGCCGTCCGCATCCGCGATGCGATCGCTTCGCTCTACAACACAGGTGAGATCGCTAAGGTAGTCGTCGAGGCGGTAGAACAGCCCAATAACGCGATCGAACTGCGATTTGTCATTCAACGGAGAGCGGTAGCCCGCAGGGTCGCGATCGAGATCGCCCCGGGTGCGGGAAAGGCCGTGTCCGAAGAAGAATTGCTGCTGCGGCTCGACCTTCTCGACCCAGGTGCCACGATCAATGAAAGGACGCTACAGAACAACGCGACGCTGATCGTCGAATATCTCCGCGAGCGCGGGTTCTATCGTGCCGAGGCGACGTACGAAGAGAGGCAGCAGCAGTCTCCGACCGAGGTCGACGTTGTCTTTCGCGTCACGCCGGGCGAGCAGACCAGGGTCGAATCATTTACCGTCGATATAGCCGGTTTTAACGCCGATGCGATAACCCGCGAGGTCGGCTTGAAACCCGGCTCGCCTTTCTCACAGGATGCCCTCGAAAAGTCGGTCGAGGAGATCCGCAAGGCACTTCGTGAAGAGGATTTTCTCGCCCCGACCTTGAACGAGCCGGGCTTGGTCTACGATAGGTCTCAGAATACGATGGCGATCTCGATCACCGGTACGACGGGCCCGGCCATCGAGGTTGTTGTTGAGGCCGAAGAAGCGAAGGTCGGAAGCTCAACACAGCGACGTCTGCTTCCAATTCTTCGCGACGGAACCCTTGATTACGCGGCGATTATCGAAGGCGAACGCCGGCTTGAGAACCATTACCAGGAACGCGGATACTTTTTTGTTGACGTAACGGCATTATGTTCGGTCGAACCGCCGCTTACCGAGGACGGCTCGACGATCATCACGAATGACACCGTGTTCCTTTGCTCTGCACTGAACAGTTCGGAACTGGGCGGGCGAAAGGTCACGGTAAAATACCGCGTCGATCTCGACCGACAGCTAAAGCTCGTGGATATCCGGCTTCGCGGTACTGACCAGTTTACGATCGATGAGATCAAAACCGTCTTGGAGACGCAGGAAGCGAATGCCCTCGGTGCGATCCCGTTCTTCGGATACGGCCGCGGATACACCAGTCAAAGGATACTCGACGAAGACGCCGCGACCATCCGTTCGCTGCTTCGCGAACTTGGCTACCGTCAGGCAGACGTTCGCGTCAACCGCGGTGTATCGCTCGACGGCGAAGACCTGATCATTACGTTCGAAGTCGATGAGGGAAAGCCGACGGTTGTCAGAGAAGTGGTTATACGCGGCAACAGTGCAATAAACGAGGCTGAACTGCGTGCCGTACTTCCGGACCTTTCGGGCAAGAACTTTTCGCGGGCTCGCGTCCGCATCGGCCAGCAGCGGCTCGCGGAGAAGTATTCGAACGCCGGGTACTTCGATGCCGACGTGGAATTCGAGATCGACGAGCTTCCGGTTAGTGAAAATGCCGATCAGAACGAGTTCAGGGTTGTCTACAACATCAAGAACGAAGGTGTCCCGGTCTATATAAACCGCGTGCTGGTCGCAGGGAATGACGACACAAAAGAGAAAGCGATCCGAAGAGCGTTGACGCTCGAGACGGGCGACCTTCTAAAGGCGGCGGATATCTATTCCAGCGAACAGAATCTTTATTCTACAGATGCTTTTGAACGCGTTACGATCAAGCCGCAACCTGCCGGCGACCGGGCCGACGGCGGGCGGCTTTCAGACGTGCTCGTCGATGTTCAGGAGCAGCCTCCGCGGCTGCTGCAGTATGGCGGCGGCTTTTCGACGGACGTAGGCTGGAGCGGCTTTGCCGATATCCGGCACTTCAATCTGCTTGGCAACCTATGGCAGGGCGGCGCGCGGATTCGTTGGTCGCAGCGTCAACAGATAGTCGGGCTCGACTTCGTAAACCCACGATTTATTCGCGAGGCAAAGAACCGCTTTGCCCCGCTGACGATCTCTGCACAGTATCAGCGCGATTCCACGGTCACGCGCTTCTTCCGCTCGGCTTTCGATACGGGCACGTTCGGGATCGTTCAGAGGGTCGACGAGGAAGGGAACCCGATCGACGATTTCGGAAACCCGACGGGCGACCCGACGATCAACAGGCTGACGCTTTCCGCCGAGACGAACCGCACGATCAGCCTAAAAGACCGGAGCGTGCTTTTTGTCCGCTACCGCTTTGAGGACGTGCGGATCTACAACATCGAAAGCCTGCTGATAAAGGACCTGCTGACCCCTGACTCGCGAATCCGGATCTCGGGCTTTGGGGCAACCTTTGTTCGCGACACGCGGAAACGCTGCGGCATCGAATATTCGATTCTCGACATCATCGCCCGGGGCGAACCCGGCGAACCTTGCCGCTATAATGCCGGCGACCCGACAAACGGCGATTATTTCACCGCCGAATACAACGTCTCGGTCCCAGCTCTCGGTGCCAATATCGGTTTCCAGAAGTTTCAGGCTTCGTACAATTATTACTACACGTTCCCGAAGCTTAAGAACACGACAATTGCCGCACGCGGGATCCTTGGGCTTGCGACCGTGTTTTCCAATGGCGACAGATTCGACCCAAATGTCTATCCGGGGCTCGAAGGAATCCTTCCGATCAGTGAGAGGTTCTTTGCAGGCGGAGCCAATACCCTAAGAGGTTTTGATTTCGAATCGGCCGGGCCCCGTGTGGTCATTGTGCCGGAGGGCGAATACAGGAATAGCAGCGGCGACCCTGTATTTCTCGATCCTTTTACGGTTCCGTTCGGCGGCAACGGCCTTGCGGTCGTCAATGTCGAGGCACGGGTACCGCTTTCAAAGTCTGTTCGCGGCATCGCGTTTTACGACGGCGGAAACGTATTTACAAAGGCCGGCGACATATTCAAGCGGCCGGAGGTTCCCGCAAACGACGTCGTCCGGCAAAATCTCCGCGCCGTGTGGACGAACACGGTCGGGCTCGGCCTTCGGCTGAAAACGCCCATCGGCGGAGAATTTGGCATCGACTACGGCTATCTGCTGAATCCGCCGAGATTTATCATCCCGCAAGGAAATAACCCTCCGGCATTCTATCGATTGCCGCAGAGCCAGTTCCACTTTAGATTTTCCCAGTCTTTTTAGTTGATGGCCGTGGACCTTATGACCGGGGTCTCGACACCGACGAGCCCCTCTTCGTCCGCGAAAAGCAGGAGGTCCGGTTCATGCTCCTCGGCGGGAACAGCAGCCTTACTATCCGGCCGCGATGTCACGGTATGGTCGGCGGAACGATGTATTTCCTCGCCTAAATTCTTTGATCGCTGACGGTTTATTGCTTTTGTAAGGTACATCGCCTTGTCCGCCGCAACGATAAGTTCATCAAATTGCAGGCCCTGGCTCGGGTAGCTCGCAGAACCGACACTGACGCCAACCTTTGCGAAACCGGAATCACCAACCTGCAGTGAGAAGTTGCTTACCGCCTCTTCGATACGCCGCTGGAGCCGCTTGACGTCGGCAGGGTCAGTCTCCGGAACAAGAGCAACGAACTCATCACCGCCGTATCTAGCCAGGAAGTCGTATTCACGCATCTGCTCGCGTATGACCCGGCTGATCTCCTTCAGCAAGCGGTCGCCAACCTTGTGGCCGAACGTGTCGTTTACCGGCTTAAAACCATCGAGGTCGAGAACGAGAAGCTGAAACGTGCTCCCGGAACGGCTGGCACGGACGACCTCTTTGTCGAACTCGGCCTGCAGGCTGCGTGAGTTCGGCAAGCCAGTCAGCGGGTCGGTCAGTGCATATGCCTGAGCCTCAGCGTGTTTCAGTGCTTTCTCTGCCGCGTCCGCCGCGATCCGGGAGACCGTGTCGACGAGGCGAATGTGATCTTCGCTGTAATTCGACAAATGCGCGGAATAGAGCGAGATAGCGCCGATGAGCTTATCGTCAGCCATCAGCGGCACACACATCATCGATGTGAAATCCTGGCCGATCTCGGTGTTCGAGAACGCAAAATCGAGTACCGGATCGACATTCCCGATCGATTTCATCTTTTCAAGAGCATAGCCGGTGGCGCCTTCGCCGACCGAGACCTGCCGCCCAGCAAGGGCTTCCGCGTGAAGGCCGCGCGTAAGGGCAGCAGTGGCCGTCGCCCCGCTGTGATCGAGCAGGTAGACGATACAGGCATCGTAAGGCACGAACTCGGCGATCTTTTTGGTAAATAGTGAGAGCGTTTCGTCGAGATTTAAGGAACCGCTGAACTCCTTCGCGAGCGAATAGAGCATGAAAACCTCGTGATTCGCACGCTTGATCTGCTCGACGAAGTGCGGAGCGGCCGACTCCTCAGACCGTTCGCCGCCGCGGACCTGCACTTCCTGGTTATAGGAAAGGCCCGCCGCCTCGATCTCTTCTTCGAACTTGCGGAGATTCTTCAAGAGAACCTCAACCAGCTTCGGATCGAACTGCGTACCTGAACGATCGAGAATAAACTTGATCGCGCTGTCGCGGGCGACCGCAGCCCTGTACGGCCGAGCTTCGCGAAGCGTATCAAAAATGTCTGCGACGGTGAGTATCCGGGCAGTGATTGGGATCTGTATCCCCATCAGGCCAACAGGATACCCAGAACCGTCCCAGCATTCGTGATGATATTTAACGGTTGGCACGACAGGGTAAGGAAAGCCGACCGTTTCGAGAATTGACGCTCCAACCTCGGAATGGATCTTGGTCTTTTCGAGTTCAGCGGGCGTCAACCTCCCCGGTTTGTTGAGAATATGGTCCGGAATAGCGAGCTTGCCGATGTCGTGAAGGAGTGCTCCCATCCGGATCGCGTTGATCTCGTCCTCGCCAAGGCCGATCGCTGTCGCAATGCCGACCGCGTAGATCTGCGTGCGGCGAACGTGCCCCATGCCTACCTGATCGCGGGCGTCGATAGCAGTCGCTAGCGCTTCGACCGTGGCGAGGTGGATCCTGCTGGCTTCGGTGATCTGCCTGGTTTTGTGTTCCAGACTTCGAGTGTGGATCTTGAATGCAAGATTACCGAAGATGGCCAGCGGGATCAAAACGATACCGAATTCGATACCGAAATGATCGAATGCGAGAAAAAGGACAATCGCGGTAAATACAGAGAGCAGGCAGCTCTGCAGAAAGCGGCTGAGCGATCCGGCAAAAGCGGACTCCCGCAGACCCGGGGTCTCGTGGGCCATGCCGATCGCAGTGCTGACCATAAAATAGCTGCAGCCCATAAGGGCCGAGGCAATGATCACCTCGTTAGGAACCAGTATCCCGCCGACCGCCGTTTGCGACGCGTTTGTGAAATATCTGATGCCGGCAGCGTAAACAAGACTTGAGACCGCAGCGGCAACGACATCGCCTGCTACCAATGCGGCCGTTGACCGGACGCTCTTTTTATTGTGCGACCGCTCGACGATCGAAGCGACCATCCCAAGCAGAATGCCCCCCGGAACGCCCAGCCACATTGCTCCCCAAAAGCCGATGACGATCTTCGGGAGGAACTCGACCTTGGTACCGGGAACGGTCACTCGATACTTGCCTAATATCAATGCGACGACCAACGACCCGACCAGTGTCACAACGGTGGATACGGTGAATTGAAAGATCTCAATGGCAGCGAGTCCAAGAAGCGGCATGGCCGCCAGGAAAAGCACCCATTTGATCCTTCCAATACCTTCGTTGCTGTTTGTCACTGTCTTTATCGTCATCGCCGCAGGAGAAAATCAGAGATCAGAACATCTACTTAAAAGGCCCGTGGGCCTAGCCTATTCGAACAACGCCCACGGTGCGGGCGTCATCGAAGCTAACAGTTAACAAACCACGTGCCACTGTTATGCGGCATTGAAACCTCGGGTTTTACAGGAGAAAAAATCTGGTCGCCGAATGGTCCGCAGTGTTATCATTCACGGTGACAGTTCAAAATGACCGACCAGCCTCAAAATGACAGGCCGAACAGATCCTTCGGCCGATCAGGCAAGAACTACGGCCCGTTGCCGCACATTCGGATACTGGCAGCGGTTCTAATTGCTGCTCTCTTGTCTGCCGCCGTCTGGGCTCAGGAGGACGATCGCGTCGTTAAGGTCGAGACCGAACTGGCTTCGTTTGAAGTGACCGCTCTTGATACAAGCGGGCGGCCGGTCGCGGGGCTGACCGATCGGGATTTCCGTATATTTGAGAACGGGAAAGAACGGCAGATCGATTTCTTTCAGCCGATAACCGACGGCGGTCAAAAGCGACCGTTACTTGTCGTGTTTGCGCTTGATGTATCGGGAAGTATGACCGAGCCGGAACTCGATCGACTGCGCTCGGCGATGAACGAATTCGTGAAGCGGTTGGCCGGGCCGGACACGTACTTTGCGGTCATGACCTTTGCGATGGAGGTAAAAACGCTGCAGGGGTTTACGAATCGCGTCGAAAGGGTCGAACGGTCGCTCTATCGTATCGCTCGCGATCAGGACGGGCTGTCGACGCACGCCTATGACGCAGTTGATGATGCGGTAAGACTGATCAACAACAAAGCTCCAAAGACCATTCGCGGGAAAGCACCTAAAAAAGCCGTTGTAGCAATAACGGACGGATTTCCGGTCGGTGATGTGGTTTCGCCCGAGACTGTGACAGAGCGGGCAAACGAGACGGGTGTGAGTGTGTTCTCGGTCATACTGCCCTCGTTCTCGAAACTCTCCGGCAGCAAGCGGCCCTTGCTTACTCCATTCGAGTCCTCAGACCTCGTCTCGAGGACCGGCGGGCTGAGTCTTTATGCGAATGAAAAGGATCTTGATCCGCTATTTGCGTCACTTGCCGAACGAATTGCCACTTCATACGCGATCGCTTTTTACCCGACCGAGGAAAGATCAAACCCCGGCGAGTTTCGGAGCGTCCGCATTGAATCCAAAAAAGGATTTCGCGTAACCCAAAACCGGCCGGGGTACCAGGTATCAAACCCGTGACCAAATGGTCATCAACACCTCAGGTCAATATCGATCATCTTCGTAGTCGTAAGAACCGTAGTCCTGGTCTTCTTTTTCGTAGTCGTCGGTGTCTGACTCTTCGTAGACGTCCAGTTCGATCGGATCGAGCCCGACAACGACCAGATCTGTACCGCACTCGTCGCAGTTGACCCGGTCGCCCTGCTCTGATTCGGCATCGACGTACACTTCTTCATCACATTCCGGGCAAATCGCTGTTGGCATTTTTTCTTTTCTCCGAAAATCGATTAATTTTTATTCAGATCACAAAGGCAAAGTCCCGATGAACCGGTCTGAAGGCCACTTCGCTGCGAAGTCTGACAGGCTCACACTGAACGGCTAATTCCGATTCTATTTTAACCGCCGGAACTTTGACAATTTCCTGATGCAATTTCCTTTTCAGATCCGCAAGGAAGCCGATATAGACGTCGTCGGCTTTGGCACCAACGCAGTCGATTTTCTGATCCGAGTACCGGAATACCCTGAATATAACTCCAAGGTCGAACTCGTTGATTACGTCCAGGCAGCCGGTGGCGAAGTCGCAACGACGATGGCCGGACTGCAGCGGCTGGGTTTGAAGACGTCATACATTGGCAGGTTCGGCGACGACCAGGCAGGATCATTCGGCCTTGAATCTTTACGGCACGAAGGTGTTCGGCTCGAGTACGCTGAGCAGGTCACAGGAGCGGCGACACAGATCGCGTTTATCGTCATCGACGTACGGTCAGGCGAACGGACGGTCATTTGGAAGCGCGACGCGCGGCTTGCCTATGGAGCCGATGAGGTACCCATCTCTGCCATCGCAAACGCAAAGGTGCTGCATTTTACGCCGCACGATGTAGACGCCTGTCTCGCATTGGCGAAGGAAGCCAAACGACTTGGCGTTTTAGTTTCCGCGGACATCGACAATCGATTCGACGGAGATGAAGAACTCTTCGGCTACGTAGACATTTTCATCGCATCTGCCGATTTCCCGGGCAAGCTTTTTGGGGCGATCGACGAACGGGAGGCTTTACGCGAGATACATTCGCGTTATGGCTGCGGCATCGTCGGGATCACGCTCGGAAGTTCCGGATCGCTCTTGCTTGCAGAAGGGGCGTTCGTTGAAACTCGCGGGTTCGAGGTGCCCGGCGGGTGCAAAGACACGACCGGAGCCGGAGACTCATTCCGAGTCGGACTACTTTTCGGTTTACTTCAAGGGGAGACGGTGGAACGCGCCGCAGAAATGGCAAATGCGGTAGCCGCTTTGAAATGCCGAGCGGTCGGCGCAAGGACGGCTTTGCCAAGCTTTGAAGAACTGTCGACAATGTTGACCAATAGGTAGAAGGCTTGCGACTTCGTTCGCCCATCGACGGCAACCGACACGGCTGCCGCGACAGTATAAGATCGTACAACAAGAAAAAAGGAACCCGTCGACAAGATCGCGGGTTCCTTTTCTCACATTAACGCTTATCGCCTAGAGCTTATCGTTGAAAAACCCTATCGCCCTTGCCCATGCGTCAAGGGCCGCCGTTTCGTTGTAAACCTCGGGCCGGGTGTCGTTGAAAAACGCGTGGTCGGCATCGTATTTCAGCGACTGCAAAGGAAGTTCAAACCGAGCCGTGGCGTCTTCGAGTGCCGCGACCTTTTCCGGGTTGATCCATGCGTCGCGTGTACCGGATACAAATATTGTCGGCGTAGAGAGTTGCTTGAGTATCTCGTCTTCGGGCATGTCGCCATAGAACGGGACGGCAGCACTGAAGCCTTCAAGCTGGCAGGCCGCACGAAGAGCGAACGTTCCGCCCATGCAGTAACCTGTTATGCCGAAATGGTCGAGCGAGTACTTCTCTCTTGCGGCGTCGACAGCCTTTGCGATCGTCAATAGCCCGTCCTCGATCTCAAGAGCGTGCATCATCTTTGAAGCGTCGTCAGGGGTTGTTGCGATCTTGCCGCGATAAAGGTCGGGTGCAATGGCAATGAAGCCCTCAGCGGCATAACGGCCCGCGATGTCCTTAACGTGGGCGTTCAGCCCCCACCATTCGTGAATCACTATCACCGCCTTCCCGTTCGGGTTATCGGGCATTGCAACAAAAGCGGTGGTATCGCCATTCGGGGTCGAGAAGGAAAGTGTTTCCGTTTGCATTAAAAAGGTCCTCCCAAGTATCCGTTCATTATAAACGAACCCTTGAGAGGACCTAAGGAGGGCCTGCTGCAACAATGCAGGCTGCCTGCTTAAAAGAACCTGACCGTGTAGCCGAACCGTACGCCCCGGCCGATCTCGGGCATCAGGTCTTTAAGGAAATTCGTGTGGTTACGGTAGAGCTTATCCGTAAGGTTATATGCGTTGAACGAAAAGATATGAGCAACGTGCTGCCGTCCGATCGTGTATGAACCGCCAACATTCACGATGCCGTAACCCGCGGTGCGAGTTTCAAGCGGGAACAGCTTCTCTTGTGCTGACGCGAATACGACCTCCGGACGAAGGCTGAGACCTTGATACTGAAAATCGAGGCCAAGCCGTGCCCTTGAAGGCGGAATTCGCGGCAGGTCGATATCGCGGTCAACGAGTTTCGAGCGAACCGTGTCGAGACTGGCGAATGCTCCAAGGTACTTCGTAAAGCTGACCTCTGCGTTCAACTCCGCACCGATGACACTGGCGTCCTCCTGCTCGTACCGTCCGACCGGCAGGCCGTCTTCGATATCGATCTCGCCATCGCCGTCCTCATCCTGCGGGGCGAGGAAGACATAATTGTTGATGCGGTAGTAATAGACGTCACCGATGATGCGGAAACGGTTTGACTGGTGACGAAGCGAAAAATCGATTCCGTGCGAGGTCTCCCGGCGAAGGTCATCGTTCCCGATTTCGTAAGTAACCGTACCGATGTGCGGCCCGTTGTTGTAGAGTTCCTCAAGTGCCGGAGCACGAGACGAGAACGTGTAGTTCGCGACAGCGGTGCCACCTTCCCAAAGACCGACATTTATACCTGCACCGCCCGAGAACCCGGTGAAGTTGCGGTCAAGAAGTTCGGGGTTCTCAGCAGCGTAGCGGTTGTTCTCGATACGCCCGCCGAACTGGAATTTGACCCGGTCGAAATTCAATTCTTCGAGTGCAAAGACCGAGAAGGCATTGTGTTTGATCTCGCCGTCGATAAGCTGTTCGGCACCGTTGATCTCGTAATTCCGGCTGAATCCTTCAAAGCCGAAACGGCCGGTGAGCTTGCCGTACTTCTGCTGCTCAAATACAGAACGATACGAGAAGATCTTGTTGTCGAACACAGTTCCGACCTCGTCGATGCCTTCGGCACGCTCGATCTCTTTGTGGCGATAGTCCGTGTAATCGAGGTTGTAGTTGACGCCGCTGATGAAGGTGTTTTCGAGGTTTCGGAAACCGCCGTTAAAGCGGAAATTATGGCGGCGGAGGCGAAGATCGATCTCTTCATCTACCTCCGGTAACTCGCCGAATTCCTCGTCACCATGCTCCTCGAACAGAGCCGCGAAAGGTACGCCGTACCGTCGAATATCAAAATTGTATGTGCCCGCGAAGAATGCCTTGTCGCCGTAGTAGCCGGTGCCGAAGGAACCTGTGGTCGAGCGCGATGCCGAGTTCGGCACGCGTCCGATGGGAGATTGATAGTCACCAGTTCTCTGTGCACCGAAACTTCCGCGGAAAAGCCAGTTTCGGATGCCGTACTCAACACCACCCGAACCGCCGGCCTGTTTGTCGGCAGTGCCGGCTACTCCGGTGAAGTAGCCGCGAAAACCGTCGTGGTAATCGTCTGAGTGGTGCCCGATGACATTGACTACGCCACCGATCGCGTTGCTACCATACAGCAGCGTGCCGGGCCCCTTAACGACCTCGATGCGTTCCGCAGCAAGCGGGTCGATCGGTTCGCCGTGGTCGCCCGATTGCGAACCGACCGAACCGACGCGAACACCGTCCTGAAGGACAAGCACGCGGTCTCCGTCAAAACCGCGGATGATCGGACGCGAAGATCCAGGGCCAAAGCTGCGCTTTGCCACGCCCGTCTCGGACTCGAGCACCTCACCGATAGAAGTCGACGCCTTTTCTGTGATTCGGGCTCCTCCGACCGAGTTCACCGTTTGGAACGAGTCAAACACCGACTGTTCGGTACCCGCGGCTGTGACTGTCACCTCTTCTTTCAGCGAAGCGATCTTCAGCTCAAAGTTGTATGTAAGCTGGCTGCCTGCGGTAACGTTGACAACGCGAGAGGCGTCAGCAAAACCTTCGAGATGGACCAGAATGGTGTATCGTCCGGGGGCAATGCCCGTCAGGGTATAGTTACCGCTCTCGTCCGTTCTGGTCGATCGCTGCGTTTGCACGATCTGAACTGTCGCGTCATGCAGGGCTACACCCTGTGAATAGGTCACACGTCCGGAGATCGTCGCTTCCTGTCCAAACGCGGAAATGGCTGAGCCGATGAACATCGCGACAAGAAAAAAGGTCTTCGTCATAAGCAAAGTTTTCAGATGATAATCGAAAACGTAAGAATATCTCCATTTATCGATACGAACGACCGTTTTTCAATGAATGGGCAGTTGATGCGAATGAATGGTTATTCGAGCGGGTAAACGGACGTTTAGTAGGCGGGTAAAGTCTTGAACCTAAAGAATCTTAGAGCTTCAGCAGCTTGGCTCTGAGAATCTTTGACTGCAGCCTGCTCGACTGCAGCTCCTGGCCGTTGTTGAGAACGATCGTGTATGTGCCGCCCGGCATCGGCGACACTTTGTTTATCATCTCAACGTTCACGAGCGCGCTTCGCGAGAGACGGACGAACATTCGTTCATCGAGCCGGGGCTCGATGTCTTTCAGCCTGTAATTTATGGTAAAGCGGCGCTTGTCCGACGTTGATATTTTTAGAAGCTCACCGTCGGCAACTATCGAGGCAACCTGGCCGACGGGTATCAAAAGTATCTCGTCGCGATCCTTTACGGGTATGCGTTCGAGAAGGTCGGTGCCAACCGCGGCTTCGTATGTGCCGGCAGCAGCACTCAGCCTTATGGTCTCAGCCTCGCGCCAATCGGCATGTTCAAGCCTTTCGGCGGCACGAAGGACCGTATCTCGAAGGCGGTTCTTCTCGACCGGCTTCAGGAGATAGTCGATAGCGTTCAGTTCAAATGCTTTGACAGCGTATTCGTCGAATGCGGTCACGAAAGCAACCAATGGAACATGCGTCCGGGGCAGGGCTTTCACGACCTCCATTCCCGACAACTCAGGCATCTGAAGGTCGAGCAACGCAAGGTCAGGCCGTTCGGCTTTTATTAGCTCGACTGCGTCGGATCCGTTTTCTGCCTCGCCAACCAGGGCAACGTCCGGCATGTCCCTTAGCAAAGCCTTAAGAAACTCTCGAGACGGACGCTCGTCATCCGCGATCACGATCCGCAAAGTGTTCATAATTCAACAGTTTCCGATTGCCGAGATTCGATCGTTTTGGCTACCTCGACCGGAAATGACACGGTCGCGATGGTTTGTCCGTTCGGGAAATGCTTGAGTGTCAGGTCGCCCTCAAGCCCGTAATGTGCATGGAGCCTGCCTGTTATATTGCTGAGCCCGATGCCCCTTTCCGAACCCGGTTCGACCGCACCCTTTCCAGAGCCCGTATCCATGACCGAGAGAGTGAGTTTTCCTGCGTCCTTCCGTGCCTTGATCACAAGCGTTCCGCCATTACGGTTTTCTGAGATCCCGTGCTTTATCGCGTTTTCGACCAACGGCTGGAGGATCAACGACGGTACTAATAAATTGTGCAGTTCCTCCGGAACGTCGATCTGTACCTCGAGCCGCTCCTCAAACCGGGCTTTTTCGATCTCAAGGTAGCTTTCGACCAGGCGGATCTCGTCGTTGAGAGAACAGAACTCAGAAGCTTTCGCCAGTACGCCACGCAATAGCTTGGTCAACTGCACGAGCGTCTGAAATGCTTTGTCCGGCGAGGTTTGAATGAGATAACCGATCGTCGTCAGCGCGTTGAAAAGAAAATGCGGGTTTATTTGCGCGCGTAGTGCCGTCAACTCGGCTTCGGCGGCGAGCTTGGAGAATTCCTGCTGACGAAATTCCTGCTCACAGCGCTCGTGGTCAACGCGAAGGGCGTCGATGCGTCGAGCAGTAAAAAGCGAGACCGCCGCTAGCATTGCGGTCTCATCCGAAAGGAGACGGCGGCCGCCCTGAAAATCACCGATCGAGATCTTATACTGCGGCCTCTCAGCCGTCGGGACGAGAAACTCGGCACGTTCAGCTGTGAAGTCGATAGATGGGATGCCGGAGGTCGATAATTCGCTGTCAGATTCTGTCCATTTAGAAGTCCCGGCGGTCAGTGCACCTGCGAGCCGGCTGCATATCGTATCGAGCACTTCCGCGATCGAGTCTGCCCGCTGAATGGACCGTGTCATTTCTTCCTGGAGCTGGTCGTAATCCGTTCGTTTTAAGATCACCTTATCGACCAGCCAGACGGCAAGCTGATGAAGTTTAGGATAGACAAGAGCCGTCGCGATCCACAGCAAAAGAATCAGGCTGATTGCCTGAACGTCGTTCCGGTCGTGCGACTCGTGATAGCGTAGCAGTGGGGCGGCTACTCCTACATAAAGTCCGAAGGCGACCGCCGCAAGCAGGATCATCGAGATCGCCCGTTTGAGGAAAAGGTCGGCAAAGGCGAACCGGTAATTCTGATACAGGATCACTAGCGCGATCGGCAGCGACGATTGGTGGGCGACCAATTCGATTGCCGGCGAACTTCCCTCGCGATACCCGACAAAGTGAAGAGACGAAAGCGCAAATACCAACAAAGCGGTCGCCCAAACGACCTTTTTCTGCAAAGTCTCGCCGAAGTACCGGACAAATAGAGCGGCGGCAAGAAGAACCGCACCGACGGTGAGGATGGTCTGAGCAGTGTCAGAAGGAACGCTTGAACCAGTAAACGCCGAATAAAAGTGCAGGGCACCGGCCGTTGTGCTTAGGATATAGGCCGAGTAAGTGATATAGCTTCGCCCGCCTTCTTCGTTCTGGGCGGAATGAACAACGACCGACGGAAGAAAACCAAGGGCGGAGTATGCGGCAGCCGATACGAACGGAAGATCGTTCGCGAGTGCAAAGTCCCGGAAAATGAAAACCAGCAACTCGCCGAGGTTCCAGATCAAGCCGAGAGCGGATGTGGCGAGCAGTAACAGCCGCGCACTTCCGGAATAACGGCTACCCCGATGCCGCACGACCATTGACCCCAAAAGCGCGAACAACGCCACCCCGACCGAGAAGCCGAGCCAGTTGACCAGCGATGCTGCGTCCAGCGTGTTCATTACAAACCTTTAATATATTGCGCGTCTTCGCCTGCTATCAATTGTAAACCAATGAACAGCAAGTTTTGACCGGCGAATGGTTGAAACCGCCTGCGGTACGACGTATCATCGAACGTGCCAACACTCGCCCCGCCTGAAAATTCTCGATGAAAAAATTGCTGATCTTACGACATGCGAAGTCGAGTTGGGATAACCCCGAGCTGTCTGATTTCGACCGTCCGCTCAACAAGCGAGGCAAAACTGCGGCTCCATTTATGGGCAGCCTGATCGCCGAACGCGGCCAGCTTCCGGACGCCATCGTCAGCTCTCCCGCGAAAAGAGCTGCCGAGACCGCAACCCTCGTTCGGGAGCACGGCAATGTTCCTGCCGATATAAAATTCGACGAGCGGATCTACGAGGCAAGCCCGCAGGCCCTGAGACAGGTAGTCTCCGAAACGGCCGATGACGTCGAATCTTTGATGGTCGTGGGCCACAATCCAGGGATGGAAGGGTTCCTGCTTTTCCTCACCGGAAGGCTTCGGCCAATGCCGACCGCTGCGCTCGCGATAGTCGAGCTGAATATAGATAGCTGGAGCGAAATATTCGCGAATTCAGGGCGACTGATAGAACTGATAAAGCCGAAAGAGGAAATGGCCCGGGCGGCGGGCGGGGACGTTTCCACTTCCTGACAATTAACATTTCGGTAACATAGATTTAATATCGGATTAAGCTTGCGGGTTTAGAC
>JAUCQE010000600.1 GCA_030372865.1 Pyrinomonadaceae bacterium | reverse complement strand
CGGGCCGGGCCGCAGCTCGTAATCGTCGAGTCTGATTGTCCCGTTCACCGTCTTACCGAAATCGACCTTCGAAACAACGGCGATATGTTTCGAAAGAAAGGCCTGAAACTCTTCTTCGCTTGCCTCGGGATAGGTAAAGTAAACCTGCTTTTCCTTCCATGCATACTTTGCGATTCGGCCCCTGCCGAGAAGCTGCTCGCGAAACTCATCACCGGAAAAGCTCGGCTGTGCGAGCAGGAAAACCATCGTTTCCTTGATCTCTGCCGACCTTATCGCGGACAGGTCGGGCGGCTCAGGTGCACTATACCTGTAAAGCCCATAGCCGGCTCCGCCGAATAGCAGCAGGGCCGCGAAAGTAACAATAATGATCGTCTTGTTGGAACCTTTTTTGGTGGATGACCCGAAGAGTTCGTCGTCTTCGGCGTGGGATCGAATACTCATTTGCGGACTATATTACACTAGGTTCGGCTGCTCGCCTATGCATTTGTTTATCAACGAGTTCTAATTCCAGTGTTTCGTCTTTGACCAAAATTCTGCGAGCGGCGCTTTCAGGCCGCGGCACAAAAGAATGTCAAAGTGTTCCTCTGCCATCGCGTAGGGATGCCCGACGCGATCCCTGACCTCGACCGTGTTGCAGATCTCTTCGAGTTCTTCCCGCTCCTCGCCGAGCACGATCATGATGCTGCCGTCGTGCCCTCGCGGCCCCCACATAAAATAGCTTTGATGTCCGCTTATCGCTCGCGGCAGGCCATATTGCCTTCCGAAAAGATCGATCGCTCCTGCTTCGCCGTAGTTACTGGTATAGATCGCTGCTTTTTCCCGCTCGTCGGGCGTAAGCGAGTTGTAGACGTCGGCGGTCTTTGCAGTCATTTCTTCCCAGCCGAAACGGTCGCCGAAATGCTGCGGCAGCGGACCGACGTGCCCGACCTCCGTTTTTGGCGGCGTAATGCCGATCGCACTCTGATAGGCGATCAGCTTTTCCACCGGAAGAACCGGCACCACCAACGGGAGCATTACTCCGCCCAAGGCCACCAAGATCGCGGCATATGCCCAGGCCGCAAACCTGCCGATGCGAATCCGAGAGAAAATGTTCTCCCAAAAAACTCCTCCCGCGGCGAAGAGCATTGGATATACCGGCACGAGGTAATAGTTCTTTGCTTTGAGGATGGTCATCAAAGCAAGCGTTACAAGGTAGGCGATCCCCAAAGCACGAAAGCGGCGGCCCTCCTTGTTCGCAAGAAAATACCAAATACCCGCGAGCCAAACAGGAGCCGTAAAGGGCAGAAGAATAAATACCTGCTCCCAAATGAACTGAGGCGGCGACAGGACCACGTTCTTCCCGGTCGCCTGCACGTTTCGAAGCAGTTCGAGCGTTGCCCAGTCGTTCTGGTACTGCCAGATCAGGTTCGGCAGAAAGATCAGAAACGCGATGAGCCCTCCGATCCAAATATTCCTGTCGGCAAACATCCTGCGGTCTTTCGTAACGAGCAGGCCGAGCACCATTGCCGCGCCGAAAAACACCATCGAGTGCTTGTTCATCAGGCCAAGTCCGGCGATCACGCCGAACAAAAGCCAATATCTCGAATCTCCGGTGTTCACCGCCCTGATGTAAGCGATCACGCAGCCCATCCAAAAGATCGGCTCGTACGCGTTCATCGAGAGCATCAGGTCGATCCCGAGATATATCGGCGCGACCAGAACCGAAATGCAGGCGAGGAGCATTGCGATGTGCCGACCGCCAAGTTCGCGGACGATCAGGCCGGTAAGAATTATCTTTAATGATCCCGCGACGGCCGGGAAGAGATGTATCGCGTAAATCGAGTCGCCGAAAACACTGCGGCTTAACCAGGTGAGAAAAACACTTAGCGGGGCGTGGTCAGGATATCCCCAGGCAAGGTTGTCGGCACAAGCGAGAAAATAAAGCTCGTCGCGGAAGTATCCATAACCGCTGCCCGCCGCGACGTAGACCGCAAACTTTAACGCTGCTATCAGAAACGCGATAAATATCGGTTCCTGCCACAAGGATAGTTTCGCTGTGCCGTTTTCCATGTCAACGGACTACGAAACGTTCACTTCTTTGTTCCCGTGAATAACGGTCCCGATCTGAAAACACTCGCCGATCGCTTCTTTCAACTGTGAGGCATCGGCGTCATCGCAAACCACCACCATCCCGATGCCCATGTTGAATGTCCGGAACATTTCGTGGTCTGAAACATTGCCGAGCTTTTGCATCACGCCGAAGACCGGAAGCTCCGGCCAAGTGCCGCGTTTGATCTCGACGGCGACATCATCCGGTAATATGCGGGGAATGTTCTCAAGAAATCCGCCGCCGGTGATATGAGCAAGGCCTTTGATCTTGCCGCCATCAAGCAACGGCCCGATCTGCGGCAGAAAGCTCTGGTGCGTCGCAAGCAGTGCGTCGCCGACGGTCGTGCCGAGTTCATCCAAATGGGTATCGGCCTTGTAGCCGCCGATCTCGAAGAACAGTTTCCGGGCCAAGGAATATCCGTTCGTCTGCAGTCCGTTGGAAGGGATCCCGAAAACAACATCGCCCGGTTCAATAGACTTACCGTCGATGACCTTCGCCTTATCTACAACGCCGACGATAAAACCAGCGAGGTCGTACTCACCCGGCGGATAAAAATCCGGCATCTCCGCCGTTTCGCCGCCGAGCAACACGCACCCGTTCTCTCTGCAGGCACGAGCCATCCCCTCGACCACCGAAGCCGTCACATCCGGCTCAAGCTTTCCCGTCGCGAAATAATCCAAAAAGAAAAGCGGCTTCGCTCCCTGCACCAAGATGTCGTTGACGCAGTGGTTCACAAGGTCAGCACCGACGGTGTTGTGGATGCCCGTTTCAAAGGCAAGCTTCAGTTTTGTACCGACGCCGTCCGCCGAGGCAACCAGGATCGGCTCCGCCATATTCGGAAACGCACCAGAGAACATTCCGCCAAAGCTTCCGATCTCCGTCAGCGTCCGTTCGTTGAATGTGCTCCGCGCGTATTCGCGGATCCTGGCCACGGCTTTGTTGGCGTTATCGATGGAAACACCGGCGTCTGCGTATGAAATTGAGTCTGACATTGAATCTTATTGTAGCGGTTTGATGCCGAACTCGTCATTCAGCAGGCGGTCGAAAAGGTCCGCAGAGTTTACCTCGGTAACGGATCGTTCGCCGTGAGATGTGACGATGAATCGGCTATCCGTCAGCGTTTTTCTTCCCGTGTCGGTCATGATCGAACACACCTTTCCCTGTGTGAAGTGCGACTCCGGCGAGTACTGCTGAAAGTCGCACATCTCGTTAAATTCCATGAGGTCGCGGCCAAGAAGGGAAAAGCTGTACTCCGGCACGGAAGCTCCGTCGATCAGATTTTCAACCATGAGCGTTCCCGCATCGCCGCGGCGAAGAACAAAAATGCCTTCGCGGTCGCGCTGCTCGATGTCTGGGACGATCCTTAGGGGCTCGGCGGTGAAATCACCGAAGCCGACATCCGCAAGATATTCCATTTCGCCAATTGTAACGATGATCGCGGCGTGGTCGAATTCCGGACCGAATCCCCGTTCCGCTCCGAAAACCCGTGCGGAAACGAGCCTGGTTTGAAACCCGATTGAGCGCAGCAGCACGTTGAAAGCACCGTTCAGCTCATAACAAAAGCCGCCGCGTTTTCTCGTTACGATCTTGTCATAGAACTTCTCCACATCCAGCAAGATCGGCCTATTCCAATGGATATCAAGATTCTCGAACGGGACATGAAGTAAATGCTGACGATGAATAAGAGCAAGGCTTTCATGATCGGCGGCGACGCCGTTCAGTCCTATGCGTTTAAGGTAGTTGGTCGTATTCATGCGGAACGAAAAGAATTATATTCCCGCGGGTGCTGCGTTGACTATCCGCAGCCGTCGCAATTAGCATTTTTTGAAAGGGCAGGGGCGATTTGGACTGTCGTATAATGAGGATATGAGTTTCACACTGCATGACATGAGTTCGGAGAACTTCGAATTCACTGCAAACGTATGGAAATGGAAAGCTGCTCTCGAGGTGATCAAAAGCCTTGACGTGATCAGCGAAGGAAAGGTCCGCCAAATGGGATACAACGCAATGGGCGTAAAGATCGACCAATCTGAGGCCCAGGAGATCGGTGAAAAGATCCGCGATGTGATATTGCCGAAGCTTTATCCGAACAAACGGATATTCGCCGACGGATCGATAACCGACGAGCCGGACGATGGGACGATCTACCGCGACGATGACGAGCAGTGGAGAAACTACAGCGTCAGCCACGACTGGCTGAAAGATTTCGCCGAATTCTGCCTGCGATCAAAGGGCTTTCAGATCTTTTAACGACCGCCGAGCGGTGACCGAAACGAATGGAGATTTTCAACGACATAACTGCTGCCGTCTCGCCATGGCTGGGAAATGTCTGGTTCCAGATGCTCCTGCTCGTTTTTGTCGCGACGGTCCATGGTTACGGTGCAGCGTGGCTTGCGGTGCGGATGCTCTTCCGCCCGCGGCAGCCGTTCAAGGTTCTTGGCATCACATTATTTCCCCAGGGAATGATCCCGCGTCACCGCGAACGTCTTGCGAACGCCATCGGCAAAGCGGTCGGCGAAGAACTCGTCTCGCAGGAAACCATAATGGAGGAATTGCTCGGCAAGGAATTTCTCCGCAAGAAGATTCGCGGCGTCGTGGATTCCTACACTGAAGATCTCCTCTCCGAAAGCTACCCTTCGCTTATCGAAACCCTTCCCGCTCGGCTCCGTGAACCGGTGCCCGATGCGATCAGTTCGCTGCAGTTCACTGTCGCCGAGCACATTGCCGACGTCCTCAAAAGCGAACAATCTCAGGAGACCATCCGCGGCTTTGTTGAAAGGCGTGTCGACGAGGTGCTCTCAAAGCGCGTTTCGGAGGTCGTCGATGACGAGAACTTCGAAAAGATCGTTGGCTTTCTTGAGGACCGCGTCCGCTCGACAATGCGGTCGAAAGCCCTCGAAGGCAAGGTCCGCGAATTTATCAATGTCCGCGTCGAGGATCTCGCTCATACCGAAACTCCGCTCGGCGAAATGTTCACTCCGGACGCGATCAATGTCCTGAAGGAAAAGGCCAACGACCAGATCGCACCGATGGCCCATCACCTGACCGAGATCGCCGCCGCGGAAAGAACACGTAACCAGATCGGTGCACTTATCAAGAAAGAAGTGCATTCGTATTACGAGGCACTTCCGTTCTTCAAGAAGATCTTCGTCTCCCGCGACAACCTGCTCCGCGAGGTCGACGACCTCGTAAACGAAAGCTTGCCTAAGCGTATTGAAGAAACTCTGAAGGGCGATTTCTTTGCGGACGAGGCCCGCAACTTCATCAACACCAGCATCGATAACGCAATGGCTCGCCCGTTGCCGGAACTGATCGGCACCGTTAACCCCGAACAGCTTCAGCGGATGAAGGATCAGATCGCCGGCTCGGCCGTCGCACTGCTGCAGGGCGATGCAATGATGACGCAGGTTTCGGCGTACCTGACCGACACCCTCGCTCAATTCCGGCCGCACAGCATCGATTCGATAATGCGGCGGCTGCATCCGGAGTCCGAAGAAAAGCTCAAGAATGCGCTTTCAAAAGGCCTGATGAGTGTGATCGCCCAGCCTGAGACGTCACGGATCATCAACGAGATGCTTGCCCGTCAGATCGACTCGATGCTGTCCGCACCGATCGGCAGACTTTCGGACCACATTTCCGAGGACCGTATGCGTGCCGCCGGTGACTCGATCGCCGAAGCCGTCATCACAGCGATCCGCGAAAAGCTGCCCGAGGCGATCCAGGAATTCAACGTCGGCGGCGTCGTTAAAGACAAGATAATGAATTACCCGGCGGAAAAGCTTGAGGCACTCGTGCTCTCGGTCGCGAAAGAGCATCTCAGGACCATCGAATTGTTCGGCGGGGGAATGGGCCTGCTGATCGGTGTGGTCCAGGCGGCGCTTCATTACTTTTATTCAAAGCAATAAAGAAACCTATCCCACAGGAAAAGGACGCGAGTATTGCTACTCGCGTCCTTTTCCTGTTCTAAGAATGCAAACCGATCAAAATCCGCTTACATTAAGCCTGCCGCCGGTTGCGACCTTGCCGCTCAAAGAAGCGGTCGGAACGGCCGAGCTCAGGATCGCATTCTTGATCTGTGCCGCCGTGGAACCCGGGTGATTTGCCGCATAGAGTGCAGCCGCACCGCTGACATGCGGAGTTGCCATCGACGTTCCGCTGTAGCTAGCATACCCAGATATTACATTGCCCTTGCTGCTTTTCGGGACGGTTGACCAAATACCGCTGCCGGGAGCACCGATGTCGACCGTTGTCGCCCCATAGTTCGAGAAAGAACTTATCCCGCCGGTACTTGTAATGGATGCAACCGCGATCACATTTGGAGCAGTGTATTCCGCCGGATAGCAGGATGTGCTCGTATCGCAGTTATACGTGCTGTTGCCGGCCGCCGCTATGAACAGTATGTTCGCTGCGTTTGCACGGCTGATCGCATCTGCAAGTGCCTGCGAGAAGCCGCCGCCGCCCCATGAGTTGCTCGTCGCAACAAGGTTGATGCCGTGCCTGGTCTTCAGGTCCGTGAAATAGTCCACCGCCTTGACCGCATTCGCCGTCGTTCCGCCGCGGTTGCCGAGGAACTTAGCGTTCATCATCTTTTACGCTCCAGCAAACGCCGGCAACGCCCTTGCCGTTTCCACCGACGCCGCCGATAGTGCCCGCCACGTGCGTGCCGTGGTCGTCACCCGAACCATCGAACACACTGTTGTTGCCGCCTGCAAAGTCCCATCCGTAAACGTCATCGATATAACCGTTGCCGTCGTCATCGACTCCGTTTCCAGCTATCTCGCCCGGATTCGTTGCTGCGTTCGCGGCAAGGTCCTCATGCGAGTACATATAGCCTTCGTCGATGATGCCGATCCAGACGCTGCTGCAATCGGTCTTGCCGGCCGCCCAGGCTTCGCCCGCCTCGCTGCCGAACTGGTTTGCCGGAGAAGTAGCGTTTCCGTACATTCCCCAAAGCGAACCGTTCGTATAATAAGTGTCGTTCGAAACTGCCTGGTGTGAATAGATCCAGTTTGGCTCGGCAAATTCCACCATCGGGTCCGCTTCGAATTCCGACTTCATCGCCGCTACCGATCGCATCGGCGAAAACTTTACCAACACCAGGTCGCCGCGGCGATAAATGTCCTGCTCGGCACCGCGTACTTTTTCAAATCCCGATCCGCCCGCACGTCCCGCGACACGCTCGATATCACTTTCGGTCGTGCCGGCTTTCAACTGCACCAGCATCTCGCCCGGTACGAACTTCGGGCCTTGTTCCACCGAACGTTGGCCCTGGACGGGGGCTATAAGCATGGCGGTAAGGGCCGTGCAAATTACAGACGCAAAAAACCTCTTCATTATTATCTCCTGCTTTTGCTTTAGTAAATTCCGGCAAATGTCGGGGGCCACGGCCGGCGGTGTATTATCGTCCCTTAACGAACCGAGACGCCCATATGAATGGCAGAGATATGTAACGTTGTGTGGAAGCTCGCTTATATTGCCAATTAAGAAAACTTATGTCAAGCAAATACTGCGGTCAGGCATTAGAGGAAATGAACTTTTTTCGAACTTTTAGATTCCATCGGTCGTTCGACTATCTGGCTTAGTAATTTGCTCGGAGGCAGTAATGAAAAAAATCGGAATTTTGATCTTCGCAGTCGCAGTATTGATCGGTGTCGCGTTCGCTAATGTTTTCTCCTTCGGAAGGGTAGAACTCCCCGCTTTCAACATCTCGTTTGGTAAGGGTGTAAAGGGTTCGGGAAATGTGGTCACGGAAAACCGTCAGCTTTCCAACTTCACATCGATCGAGGCAGGCGGAATTTTTAACGTACAGGTAACGGCACAGAAGGAATTCAGTGTCCAGGTTGAGGCCGACGATAACATTCTGCCGCTGATCAAGACAGAAGTTCTCAACGGTAAGCTTGTCATCTCTTCCGAAACGCGATTTCGCTCGAGCAATCGCATTGTCGTCAGGGTCACGGCACCGGATATTTCCCGTGTCGATATGAGCGGTGCGTCAAAGCTCGACTTGAACAATGTAAAGAACGGCGAATTGACGCTCGGAACAAGCGGAGCCTCCAAGGCAACCGTTTCCGGCGAGACCGCTCTTCTACGCATCGATGTTAGCGGGGCGAGCAAGGTCGATGCTTCTGGTCTTCGCGCAGAGAATGCAAAGATCGACGCCAGCGGCGCAAGCAAGGCGTTAGTAAATGTTGCCGGCGACCTCAAGGCCTCGGCAAGCGGAGCGAGCAAGATCAATTACTCCGGCACTCCACGTAACATCGAAAAGGAAACGAACGGAGCGTCAAAAGTTTCGCAAGACTAAACCTGATCGATCCTGAATATCCGAACGTCCGGCACGCATCACTTTCGGTGAATGGTGCCGGACTTTTGATTTTCGCGAAACATCTAATACGATTCTGGAATGGTTCTAAAGATAAGCCACCGCTCCTATTTCTGGCTTAGGATCCTGGCGGTCGTTGTCGTGATCATCGGCATCATCCAGCTCGTCCGCGTAAACACTCCGGCACCCGAAAAACCGGTGGCCGAAGCACCGGCAGTAAAATATACCTCAGGCCCGGTCGTCGAAGGCCGCGTCGAGGTTCCCGCCGGGGAGTTTACATCCTTCGATATCAGACTAAATAAACGATCGACGCTAAAGGGGCGGTTTGCCACCGAGAACCTTAAAGGTTCGGTCGCCTGCCTGCTGCTCACGGCTGAGAACTTTGAATTATTCCGCTCGGGCAAGGAATTCCAAGCAGTTTCTAAGACAGGAACTATCCCCGGCGGAAACATGAACACGAGGCTCGAACCCGGCAACTACGCACTTGCTGT
>JAUCQE010000599.1 GCA_030372865.1 Pyrinomonadaceae bacterium | reverse complement strand
ATTTCGGCGCGATCTGTTCCATCACCTTACAGTCGCAATAGCCGCCGTTCTCGTTCAGCCAGGCGGTCAGCTTCGGGAAATCGAGCCGGTTGTCCATCATGAACTTCATCGCGTACTGCAGGCTGTGGTTGCATTCCCGCTCGTAAAGCTCGTCCTCGATAAAATCGAGCAGGCGGCTGACGGTCTCCTGCCCGGCGGGCAGCGAATCCAGGAACGCGCGGAGTTCTTCCCCGCTCATTTGTTCAAGATTCTCTATTTCTCGCTTCCTTACTATTGGCATTTAGTTTTCAGTTATTCGCTATCAGATATCAGTTATTCCGGACAAGTCGGTCAAAACTCAGATTCCGAAACCCGCAGCATCTCGGCTCGTTCCGCCTCTTCTATCTCTTTTTGCTTCACACCTTCCCTGCCGTCGTATGTTAAAAACTTCGGCAAAAACACTGCGGCTCCGAGAACTGAGACGACGCAGAGGATGCCGCCCGATATCAGTGCAGCTTTCACGCCCCAGCGTTCCGCGACGATACCCATCTTAGCACTTCCCAGCATTGGCCCGGTCAGATAGCTGATCATCTCGATACTTGCCATGCGCCCGCGGAGGTAATTCGGGATCGTCTGGTTCCAGATCGCCCCGCGGAAAATGCCCGAGATCATGTCAAAGAAACCGGCGGCAAACAGGAACACGAGCGCCAGCACGATGCTGTCCGTCAGTCCAAAGAATATTATCGCAACGCCCCACAACACGGCCGCGATCGTGACCAGCAATCCGTGGCGGTGAATTCCCTTTGTCCAGCCCGACGTCACGCTCGCGACGAGAGCTCCTGCGGCAATAGCTGCAGGGAAAAAGCCGATATACTGCTCGCCGTAAAAGATGGCGAGCGCAGGATACAATGCCTGCGGCATTGCGAAGAACATCGCCGCGATGTCGATGAAATACGTACCCAAAAGTTCCTGCCGGCTGGTGGCGTATTTGAACGCCTGCCTTATTGCACGAAGGCTCGGCCGTTCCGCGTTTTCCGGCGACGCCACCGCCCGCACCATGTAAAGGGCGGCGATCGTTCCGACGAACGTCACAAGGTCGAGCGCATAAGCGACCGTCGGCCCGAGCTTTACCGCGATGATGCCGGCGAGCGCAGGGCTGATGATCGCCCCGAGGCTCCAGCGGATCGAATTGAGCGCCATCACGGCCGTCATCAATTCCGGCGGGATTATCTTTTGGATGAACGACTCAAAAGCCGGCCGCTGTATCGCCGCAAGCCCCGCATGCATCGCGACCGCGAAAAACAGCACCCATATCCTCGGCTGCTCGAGCAGCGAATTTACCAGCAGCATCGCCGATGCAGCCGCCTGTCCAAATTCCGTCACACGCAGGAGCCGCCGCTTGTCAAAGTAATCCGCAAGCGCACCGCCGATCAACGCGAGTATCACCATCGGCACGAACTCGACCAGGTAAATATACCCGACCATCGCCGACGAGCCCGTCAGCTGATACATCTGCCACGGCACGACGATAAAGGTCATCATCGAACCGAAGAACGAGACCAGCTGCCCGATAAATAGGGCACGGTAATCTCGCGAGACCTTTAGCGGCGTTATATCCAGCAGCATATGAAAAACGGGCCGCGACCGACCCGCCTATCGATAATAGCGCCTCCACTGGACGACAAGCATCCCGACTGGACGGCAAGCATCCCGACTGGAGGGCAAGCATCCCTGCTTGCCCGTTGTTTCTGTACTCGTTTATTTCTACGTCAACATTTCTCCGAATGCGGATCAGGCGGATAGAGCGGCTCTTGATTATTCTTCTTTTCTCTAATTTCTTCTTTTCTTCTTTCGTGGTTCAAAAAATTCTTATCCACGAAAGAAGAAAATAAGAAAGCAAGACAACAGAGACCTCGCGCGTTCAGACTTCACGGCTTTCCATTCGCAATTTTCGCGTTTTTCGCGGGCAAAACTCTGTGGAACCTACGCACCGTATATTTTGAGTTTGAATTCGTCGTTCGCCGTGTAGACCTCGGCACGGCGGCCGGAGATGCGTGCAGACTGGGTGAGCACCATCGGCAGTCCGCCGCGTGGTATGTGGGCGCCGTATTCGCGGCGGCCGAAGACGGCGGAGATCTGCGGGTTCAGACGCTGCGTGATGCCGTAGCGGATAGCCCTTGATGCCGGCGGGGTAAAGCCGTTCGTCCGGCGGGCGTTGATCAGCTCGATCGAGCTTTCGTAGATGTTGATGCGTGTCGGTATGTCGCGAAAGACGAAGTCGCGATGCTGCAGCAGGTTCGCGACCGCTTCCCTGACGGCGTAAACATGGAAACGGCTTCGCGGATTTACCGGCAGCCCCTCGACCGCCGCACGCTTTTTTGGCGGGTCTTTTACGAGATCGCAGTACCGCTCAATGAAACGCAGGAGTTCCTCGTATTGGTGCAGCAAGTTTCCCTTTACCTGTCTGCTTTCCACGAGTTGTGCGTTTCCGTTGTCTCCCGAAAATCGCGAGATCGTCACCATCGACCGCGGGAATAGAGCATCCACCCGCTCGCTCTTTCCAAAGAGCACGAGTGCGGCGACCGTCGGGAAAAATTCGTCGGCGTTTCCTGCCGCCATTAGCAGGTCTTTCTTGATAAAGTCGGCCGTGTTGTAAAGGTTCGACACGCGGCTGACGTCCTCAAAACCCTTTGCAAAGCTCCACAGCATCCCGTCGTCAAAGTCGCTCTCGACGCCGGTGAACAGCGGTATGTTCTCGTAACCGAGCGGCCGCACTTCGTCGAGCCACATCGAAAGCTGTTCTCTTGAGACCTCTCGCTTTTCCGCACCGAACCGCATGTAAAATCTGCCGTCGCGCGTGCGGTAGGGCTTGCGACGCGGCTCGATGTCGATCGCGACGATCAGCTTGCCGCTGTCGAAAGCGATGCAGTCTATCAGCGGCGTTATCGGCGGTACAATATCCTCTCGGCAGATCCGTGCGAGCTCTTCCTGTACGTATTCGGGGTTGCTCACACCCTCGATGCGAAGCTGGTCGTTGACGCCGAAAATTATCGTCCCGCCGTTCGTATTCGCAAGCGCGACGATGCCCTGCGTAATCCGCTCCGGGTTCGAAAGCTTAACTTTTAATTCGAGATATGTATCCTCGCCGCCGCGGATCATCCGCAGAAGTTCGCTGCGTGTCGTCAGCGGTGCCGGTTGGTTTAGGAGGTATTCCTGGTGCGACCGTTCCGCGGCACTTTCAAATCTTTGGCTGTGTCGGAATCGGCGTCGCGGCATATTTCACGGCGTGAGATTTTTTGTCAAGACGGATCACACCTGCTGTCCGCCCGAGCGGCCGTTTGACGTGCACCGCTGCTGGATTCGGTCTCATCGACTTACAAGTATTCAACCACGTCACCGCCGAAAAGTAGATAAATAGACCGGACGGCCGCCCCGGCATGCCCACCGGAAAACTTGCGCACCGGTGAGAATTCGGACAAACTAGGGCTGAAAAACTGGCCTCATCCCGAACCTGTGACCGTGGACACCGAAAACATCACCGCATATGTAGGGCTCGGCTCGAATCTGGGCGACCGTGCCGGCAACCTGCTTATGGCCGTCCGCGGGCTGATGGAAGCGAGCTTTGGCGTCACCAAGCTATCCGGCATTTACGAGACCGAACCCGTCGGCATCGAAGATTCGCCCCGTTTTCTCAATATGGTCGCGGAGATCCACGCGAAAGGGATCACGCCGTCGCAGATGCTTGCCCGCATGCTCCGCATCGAGTACCTTCTAGGCCGCAAGGACAAATCGCTCAAAAAACCCCGCACGATCGATCTCGACCTGTTGTTCTACGCCGGAATTCGAGTCGATACGCCGTTCCTTACGGTGCCGCACCCGAGGATACACGAACGCCGCTTCGTGCTGGTCCCAATGGCCGAGATCGCCCCGCATTTCGTGCATCCCGTTCTGCACAAGACCATCGACCAATTGCTCGCCGTCAGCGAGGACCGATCGTCGGTCGCACGCTGGAATCCGAACGCCGCCAACGGCCATCGCGTTTATTCGAACAGCTAGACTTAAAATGCTGAAAGGTCTAGACTTTATCTGCATTTATGGCATACCTGAAACCCGATAAACCTGAGAAGGTATATGTCCCCGCACTTCGCGCGGCCAAGGAACGCGGCGAGAAACTTGTCTGCCTGACGGCCTACGACTACCCGACCGCCCGCATCGTCGATGAGGCCGGCGTCGATATGATCCTCGTCGGCGACAGCATGGGCAATGTCATCCACGGCTATGGCAATACCATTCCCGTTTCGCTCGAAGAGATCCTTTCCGCGACCAAGGCCGTAAAACGCGGTTCGAGCCGTGCGCTCATCATCGCCGACATGCCCTACGGCAGTTATCACACCGGCGACAACCGCGCGGTCCGTAATGCCCTCAAGCTGATGAAATACGGCGGTGCCGAGGCCATCAAGCTCGAGGGCGGCCGCAACCGCGTCGATCTTGTCAGGCGGCTGGTGAATGAAGAGATCCCCGTGATGGCACACATCGGCCTGACGCCGCAGTCTGTGCACAAACTTGGCGGCTACCGCGTCCAGGGCAAGACGACCGAGGCGGCAAAGATCCTGATCGAGGACGCGAAACGCCTTGAAGACGCAGGTGCCTTCGCCGTCGTGCTTGAACTTGTTCCCCGCGAGATCGCTGAGATCGTCACGAATGAACTCACGATCTCGACCATCGGCATCGGTGCCGGCAGTGCATGCGACGCGCAGGTGCTCGTGCTGCACGACCTTATCGGGTTTACCTTCGGCCGCCAGCCGCGTTTCGTCCGCCAGTACGCGAACGTCAGCGGCGTTATCACCGAAGCCATCACGAAATGGATGGACGACGTCCGCACCGGCGAGTACCCGGCCGAGGCCGAATCCTACGCCCTGCCTGAGGACGTAGATCTCGAAAAAGCAAAGTCTGTGTTGGAGCCGTTCTAGACCACATATGGAGATCATCAACCGCCGCCAGCGAATGTTCTCTATCGCGAGAAAGCTCCGGCGTGAGAACAAGACCGTGGCGTTCGTTCCGACGATGGGCGCGCTGCACGCCGGCCACTTGGCACTTGTAAAAGAGGCGCGCCAAATGGCGGACGTCGTGATCGTTTCGGTCTTCGTGAACCCCGCACAGTTCAACGACAAAGGCGACCTCGAACGCTATCCCCGCGACCTCGCGGGCGATGCCGCGATGCTTGCCGAGTACGACGTCGATTTCATCTTCGCCCCCGAAGCGAGCGAGATATACCCGCCGGATTTTTCGACCTACGTTTATGTCGAGAACCTGACCGAAACGCTGGAAGGAGCGTCGCGGCCAGGACATTTCCGCGGCGTCGCGACGGTCGTCACCATTCTTTTCAACACCGTCCGGCCGGACATCGCAGTTTTCGGGCAAAAAGACGCCCAACAGCTCGCCGTGATCCGCAAGATGACCCGCGATCTCGGCTTCGAAACGGAGATCGTCGGCGTCCCGACCGTGCGTGAGGAATCCGGCCTCGCGATGTCGTCGCGAAACAGCCTGTTGAGCGATGAGGAACGGGAAAAAGCGAGCGTCATCTACCAAGCCCTGCGGTCGGCAAAGCTCGCCTTTAAGGAAGGGCAACGAAATGCTTCAAAGCTTGCTCAAATAGTGCAGGAAACGCTCGACGCGGAACCGTTGGCAATGACGGATTACGTCGCGGTCGTTGATGCCGATTCGCTCGAACCTATTGAAAAGATTGGAGATAACGAGGCAATGATCGCCGTCGCCGTCCGCTTCGGCAAGGTTCGCCTGATAGATAACGTCATCCTTAACAGAAGACAGTAGATTGGCCCCACGTTTGCATCTAACAACTACGGAACCGCCCCGTGGCGTTCTTAAAAAAATGAAAATCTTCAAAAAGATTACATCGATATTCTCAGTTGTTGCGTTGTCTGCCGTTTTTGCGGCGGCACAGACCAATCTCACGTCGATAGACGGACGTACGGTGGACATCGAGGGACAGAACGGCAAGGTGGTGATCCTGGCTATCGGTGCAAGCTGGCTTCAGCTTTCGGATAAGCAGGCCGAATACACCAACGCCCTGGCAAAGAAATACGCCGGCAAGAATGTGGTCGTCTATTTCGTCGCGACCGACTCGACCAATGGAAAGTCGAAGAATTACGCGACGAACGACACGCTTCAGAAATTCGCGACCGAGAACAAACTGTCGGTTCCGGTGCTTCGTGATTCGGAAGGCTCGGCGACCTTTAAGAAGTTCGCGATCGACCAGGTTCCCTCGTTCGTTGTTCTCGACAAGCAGGGCAACCGCTCGGGCAACATCTTCGGCGGCATCGACCCGAAGTTCGACATAACGGTTCCGATCTCGAAACAAGTCGATAAGCTCCTCTAAAACGCGTTTATAACAAAAGAAAAGTCAGGCGAAACAAGCCTGCCTTTTTTGTTTTTAACGGCCGCCCGCAAACCGCTGCATCATCATATAGACCAGATTTATCGGCAGCCCGACCACGTTCCAGTAATCGCCCTCGATGCCCTCAATGAACAACGCCGCCTGTGCCTGCACGGCATAGGCACCGGCCTTGTCGAGCGGCTGCCCGAGTTCGACCAGAAACTCGATCTCCTGCGGCGACATCTCCGCAAATTTCACACGCGTCCGCTGCAGCCCGACGTGCGTCTCGCCGTCCTTTGCGATCGCGACGCCGGTCAGGACGTCGTGCCAGTTGCCCGAAAGCATCCGCAGCATCCGCCGCGCGTCGTCCTCGTCGATCGGCTTTCCGATTATCTGCCCGTCGATCACGACCGTCGTGTCCGCGCCGAGCACGGCGTGGCCCGAGTGCCTTGCAGCGACGGCCTCGGCCTTTGTCTTCGCCAGCCGCTGGACGTAAACCTCCGGCGGTTCGCCCGGTATCTCGCTTTCGTCCACATCCGGCACGTCTTTCGTGAACGTCCACCCGACTGACGACATGATCTCTGAGCGTCGCGGGCTGCCGGACGCAAGTATGATATGCGGCAGTTCAACCGCTGTTCGGTCGTGATTTAGCATTTCCTATTGTTCTCGTTTAAGATGATAGATGATTGGGGCAAATTAACAAATGAACGAACTTTTCGCGGCATTACCGGCGTTGTTGAAGCAGATGCCCGACAACCCCGAGGTTCGCGAAGCCGTCATTTTTGCTGCTTGGAAGCGCGCCGCCGGACGCCAGTTGAGCGGCCACACGCGAGCGAAATTGCTGACGGGCGAAACGCTCACCGTCGCAGTCGGGGACCGCACGTGGAAGCGCCAGCTTGAGTCGCTCTCGGGCGAATTGGTTTACAAGATCAACGCATCGCTCCGCGGTTCATACGTGACGTATATCGAGTTCGTCATCGACCCGACAGCGATAAAAGAACGCGCGAGCGGTGCCGCATTAGCTGCCGCTCCCGACGCCCGCGACGCCACGGTCGAAACCGCCGCCTCCGCCATCGGCGACGAATCGCTCCGCGAAAAGTTCCTGAACGCAGCCGCCGCGACCGAGGCACGAAACAAGAAATATGGACGTTAGAAAGATCGCCAAACTTGCTCACCTTCAGATCTCCGACGAAGAGGTCGAGCTTTACACGCCGCAGATGGCGGCGATCGTCGGCTATGTCGAGCAGCTTAACGAACTCGACACCGGCGACGTTGAGCCGATGCTCGGCGGGCTCACCGCCGAAGGCGAAGCGACGCAAGCCATCCGCGAGGACGAGATCCGGGCGTCGCTCGGGCAGGAAGCAGCCCTCAGCGAAGCCCCGTCGGGCGTCGCCGGACATTTCCAGGTTCCCAAAGTTCTGTAAAGCCATGCACCGCAGCAAGCGAATAAAAACGATCCTCAGCGTCTCCGCGTCTCTGCGGTTCATATTCCTGCTTGTGTTATTCGGCTCGTCTTGCAGCATCCCGAACCTCTCGTCGCCGGAATGCGTCGAAGCACAACCGGTACTGCGTGAATTCTATTCGTTCCACTTCGGGAACGACATGGCTTTTTCGCCGGAGAACCTTAAGCTTCGCGAACGCTTTTTGACGCCGCGGCTTCGCGACGAACTCGCAACGCGGCAGGGCACGGCAGACCCGTTCACGGTAAATTCCGACGACGTCCCGAGGGCGTTTCGCCTTGCCGAATGCACCGCAGGCGAC
>JAUCQE010000598.1 GCA_030372865.1 Pyrinomonadaceae bacterium | reverse complement strand
GCGCTGTCTCGTGGGCTCGGAGATGTGTATAAGAGACAGGCCTTGTCGTAATCCGCTAGCGCAAGCTCGTACTCGCCTTTAACAAAATTCGTGTCGGCTCGTTTCTGGTAGAAACTGAAATCCGGCGGCGTCGGCGTGGGGATAGGCGTTGGGGTTGGAGCCGGTTTAGCCGGAGCACTCTTTGCCGCGATCGCGGCGAGCAGTTCGGGACTGGCTCCCGTCGTCGCGAGTTCCTTCGCAATTTCCGGTGTATAGGCGAACGTGATACCGCGTTCTTTAACCGCCTCGGTGAGGATACGGTTCCTATCCTGCAGCGATGCCTTTTGCGACCGCAGGCCGATAAGGAGGTCCGCAAGGCTAAGCTGAGGAGCCTGAGCGAACGAAACAGCGGTAAGCATCATAACGAACAGGCCGGCGACGGCTCGGGTTCGGAGGGGTTCGAGTTGAGCGAAAACGGTGAGTTTCATGGCTTTATCCAGTTATTTCAGACATGGTGTTGGCCAAAGGGCTTTGGCCGCGAACTGTAATTTGGCGAGTTCTAGTTGTCGTTGATCAGATCATCGACGGTGAGTGCTTTCTTCTTTTCAGGTGCTTTTGGCGCATCAGCCGCAGATCTCTTTGCGGCGGCGGTCGGCTGGGCCTTTTTCGCTGCTGCAGTTTGCGCGGGGTCCTGAGCGGCAGGCTGGGCTGTTGACTCATCCACTGCCTGCTGTTCGGGTGCGACTGCCTGATCCTGGGCAACAGGTGCCGGATCGACCGCGGCCGGTTGTTCGGGAACCGCTCCCTGCTGAACAGCCGGTTGAGTCGAGACAGGTTCGGGCGTAGCGGAACCAGACGAAAGAGCGAACCAGATGCCGACTGCTATCACGACCACGAGAGCGAGGCCGCCACCGATCGCTGCCATCGACAGAGATGACCGGGATTCTGTTCCGTAGCTGAACGGCTCGGCATCGTCTTCTTCGGGAGCGGCGAATTGTTCCGGGACATCCGCGGAAGTGTCGTGGATCGACAGCACCGCCGGGGCGGTTGCGACCGGGGCCGCGGTCGCGGTTGCCGGAACTTCGAGTATTTCAGCAGGTGCTTCAACAGGCCCAGCAGCAGAAGCCTGTGACCCGGCTGCTTGCTCTTCCTTTTCGCGTCGAAGCCGTTCGGCAGCGGCGGCCCTGAGTTCCTGTACTCGCTGCTCCGCCTCGCGCCGTTTTGCCTCTACTTCGGCATCCGGTGCCGCGGAAGCAGCCGCAGTGAACTCGGAGCTGAAGGCGGATCGCAGGGCGTCCATCATTTCCGCAGCCGATCCAAAGCGGTCATCCCGCCGGATCTGCATCGCCTTGAGCACCATTGTTGAAAGAGCAGCGGGAACCGAGGGGTTGACGGAGTTCGGTGCTGCCAGAGGATCGTTGTTCCCGTCAAGCATCTCGATCGAGCGTTCGAGAGCGCTTAGCGGTTTCCGTCCGGTCAAAACATGATAAAGCGTGGCTCCGAGCGAGTAGATATCACTGCGGGCATCGGGCGGGCTCATTAGGGAGCGTTCTTCCTGCTCGCCGTAGCTGTCGACGATGACGCGCTGCGATGCAGAATCCAAACCGCTCCAGATCTGTTCAAGCGGCGAGTAGCTGATATCGCTCTCGTCGTAAGACGGAACCGACGCCGTCGAGATCTCTGTGGTTGATCCGTCGGCAAGGCCGAAAGCAAAAAGCTTTACACGGCCTGAGCTCGTTAATTTGATATTCTCCGGGCGGATGTTCTTGTGGATGATCGACGGCTTGAAATTGTGGAGATAAACGAGGCCGTCGAGCACTTCGTCTGCCCATCGGATCACATTGTTGAAGGGTAGCCCGCCGGCATTCTTTGCGAGCAGATCGGCAAGGCTTTGTCCGTCAACTGATTCCATGACGAGGAACTGCCTTCCGACCTCCGAAAAGAAGTCGTGTACGCTGAGCAGCGTCTCGTGTTTAATTGAGGTGAGGACTTTCGCCTGGTTGGCAAACGTGACCTGCATTTGCTCTTGCTGAGCGGCGGTCGTCACGCGGTTCATCTTAACGACGATCTCTTTGACTAATACTTTCGTATCGCGAACCGTATCGTAGGCATCAAAAATACTACCCTGACCATTGATAGGGAACTGGTGGTCAATGCGGTAACGTCCTTCTTGTAAGACTTCGTTTGTAGAGGGCATATCTGGTGGCTTGAAAAGGCGAGGTAGGCTGGGAGCCAGAAGTAGTATAACAAAATTCGGTCAGAATGGAAGAAAAATGTTAGTGAATGCAAAACATTTATTAACAATCGGTTCAGCGTTCCAGCGGTCGGTAAATATCTAACGTCAATCGGCCAAAGTTTCGTGGATCAATATTCTGCGTTTTTGGAAGCCACGGAAGTAAATCCGAACTATCTGCATTGGGCGAAATAAAGAATATGGCGACGAGCAAAGCGAATAATCCAAAAGATAGCGAAGTCACGCCGGAAGAACTGTTTCTCGGCCGCCGCAACTTTATCCGTGCCGGATTGTTTGCCGGTAGCGTCGCCGCGACGTCTTTGGCTTATAAATATTTTGGGCCGCGGTCGGCGAATCCGGAGACAGCTTCGGGTGCGGCTGATGTTGCTTCTCAAACGGCGGTCGCGGCAAGTGGCGATCAGCCGAATACATTCGAAGAGATCACGAACTACAACAATTTTTACGAGTTTACGACGGATAAACTTGCAGTAGCGGAAGAAGCGAAGGCTCTTGTAACGAGGCCGTGGACGGTCGAGGTCGGCGGGTTAGTGCAAAGGCCGAAGACCTTTGACATCGACGAACTGCTGCGGTTTCCGCAGGAAGAGCGGATCTATCGCTTTCGCTGCGTCGAGGCGTGGTCGATGGTGATCCCGTGGATGGGATTTCCGCTCGCGGCGTTGCTCGCTCAGGTCGAGCCGCTTGGCACGGCAAAGTATGTTGCGTTCGAATCGCTGTACGACAAGTCATATATGCAAACCTCCTGGTCTGCGGGCATCGACTTTCCTTACGTAGAAGGACTGCGGCTCGACGAGGCGATGCATCCGCTGACGCTTCTGGCCACAGGCCTTTACGGGAAGCAGATGCCGAACCAGAACGGTGCTCCGATAAGGCTCGTAGTTCCATGGAAATACGGGTTCAAGTCGATCAAATCTGTCGTGAGAATAACGCTGACCGATAGCGAACCGCCTACAACCTGGAACATTGCCGCACCCAGAGAATACGGGTTTTACTCGAACGTGAACCCGAATGTGAATCACCCAAGGTGGTCGCAGGCAAAAGAGCGGCGGATCGGCGAATTCTCTATGCGGCCGACGTTGATGTTCAACGGTTACGAGCAGGAAGTCGCGTCTATGTACGCAGGAATGGACCTTCGAAAGAACTTCTGATGGACGATCTCCGATTCAATAAATTGTTGCTTGCGGTGAACTCGACGCTTCCGCTGGGCTGGCTTGCCTACGATTGGTATAACGGCGGCCTCGGTGCGAACCCGATCGAGTACTTTCTGCGGGCGACCGGAGTGCTGACGCTGCTCTTCCTTTTGGTCTCGTTGACCGTGACACCACTCAGGAAGATATTCGGGTGGAACTCGTTGATCAAATACCGGCGAGTGCTAGGCCTCTATGCGTTCTTTTACGGCGTCGTCCATTTAACGACCTACATCATATTCGACAAGGGCGGTGACGTTGCACTTATTGCATCAGATGTGGTGCAGCGGCCGTTCATCGCGATCGGGATGCTCGCGTTCACAATGCTTGTTCCGCTTGCGGTGACCTCAACCAACGGTTGGGTCAAGCGGCTTGGCGGAAAACGGTGGGCTCGTCTTCATATGCTTGTTTATCCAATCGCGGTACTCGGAGTGGTCCATTTCTGGATGATCGTTAAATCGGATATTTTCTGGCCAGCGATGTTTGCGGGGGCTTTGGCGTTGTTGTTTGCCGTTCGATTCTTTACCAGATCAAAGCAAAAACAAAGAGCTTCGTCCTACGGCCTGCGTGCTGAGTGAACCGTTCCCCGATAGTCCGGCCCGGAGATCTCGATTGTTCGGCACATCTCATATAGACGAGAACGAAGCCGAACGCCGATCCGGTCTTCAAGTGTCTCATCGCGCTCGTTCGCTTTCGCGTCGAGGTAATTGGTCGTGAAGATCGTGAAGCGATTTTCGTTGTAGCGCGTGTTGATGATATGAGCCATTGTATCGCGCACCCAATC
>JAUCQE010000597.1 GCA_030372865.1 Pyrinomonadaceae bacterium | reverse complement strand
CGCTGGACGCAAGCGGGATAGAATACGTCATCTTCGGCCACATCGGCGATTGCCATCTGCACGCGAACCTGCTGCCGAAGAACGACGAGGAGGCCGAACGCGCGCGGCACCTTTACGGGCGTTTCGTCGCGCAGGCCATAATGGTCGGCGGCACGGTCTCGGCGGAGCACGGCATCGGGAAGCTGAAATCGAAATACCTCTACGTAATGATGGGCGAGCGTTACTTGAACGAAATGGGCGAACTGAAGCGGGCTCTCGACCCGAAGGGAACGCTCGGGCGGGGCAACATGTTCGACCCGAAATTTATGTCCGAAAAGATGTGATCTGTCGGAGCCAATAAAACTATGATCAAAGCGATTTTGATGGACTGGAACGGCGTCGTCATCAATGACGAACAGGTTCAATGCGAGGCGTACAAGTCGGTGTTCAAAGAGCACGGCGTCGAACTGACCGACGAGGGCTATTACGCGCGAATGGGAATGAACGACCGGGCGTTCACAACGTCGGTCTTTGAAGAGGCGGGGAAGACGCTTGACGACGCAACGTTGGCCGGGCTGATCGAGGCGAAAGGCGCCAAATGGCGCGAGAGCATCGAGAAAGACATTCCGCTCTTTCCGGGCGTTGAGAACTTTGTAAAGAAATGTTCGCAGGAGATGGCGGTCGGCATCGTCAGCATGGCAAAGCGGCCGGAGATCGAACTCGTGCTCGAGAAGACGGGCCTCAGGCCGTATTTCTCGGTGATCGTAAGTGCCGAGGACATAGCGACTTACAAGCCCGACCCGGCATGCTATCGCGAGGGCTTTAGAAAGATCGACCTGTACCGCGTGGCGAACGGCAGCCTCCCGATGGTGCATGGGGATTGTCTGGTGATCGAGGATTCGCCCGCGGGAGTTATGGCCGGAAAGGCTGCCGAACTTCCCGTGCTTGGCGTCGCGAACACCGTCCCGGGCGACCAACTCCGCGCCGCCGGCGCCGACGCGATCGCGACACGGCTCGACGACTGGTTCCCGGAAACAATGCGGCTCGTCTTCGCATGAAGTATTCACCACGGAGACACAGAGGAACAGAGAAGAAATTTAACAGGATATA
>JAUCQE010000596.1 GCA_030372865.1 Pyrinomonadaceae bacterium | reverse complement strand
AAATTCGATATCGTCGTCGTACCATTCGCGATCGCCCCTATCAACGCCGCCCTGTGCGATATCGATTTGTCGCCCGGAAGCTCGACCCGGCCGCTCAGCGAGCGTACACCCCTTACCTTCATATATTCCGATTGTATGGATTAGAGGGCCGTTTGTCTTGACACCCTGACGCGTAACTCTATACTTTTAGAAGAAATACCGTGCCCGAAGTAAAAGAACTATCACTACCCAGCCGCATTGAGTCTGTCGACGAGGCGGCAGTCAAAGCCGAAGAGTTTGCACGCGCCAACGGTTATGGCGACGAGCACCTCTCCGCGATCGACCTCGCCGTTCGTGAATCTGTCGCTAACGCGGTCAAACATGGCAACAAATTCGACGATGCGAAATCCGTCGAGGTGACCTTTGAAAGCTCGACCGAGGGCTTCGCCGTCACCGTTCGCGATTACGGCACCGGCTTCGCCGTTGAGGAGATCCCCGACCCCACAGACCCTGCAAACCTTCTGAACGCGTCCGGCCGCGGCATCCTTTTCATGCGGTCTTTTATGGATATTGTCGAATGGGAGAACGCGAACGGCGGCGGGACGCGGGTAAAAATGGTCAAACGGGCCTGAAAATTCTTTGTTTTGTAGACTTTTCCGAATCGATTGGTCTACAATCTGCTATCGATCATTACAACTGAACCTGAGGAGATAAACATGTCTGATATCAACATTTCGGAACGCCAGGCCGGCGACGTCACCATCCTCGACCTTTCGGGAAAGGTCACGATCGGTGAAGGCAGCGTTGCCCTTCGCAATGCGATCCGCCGCCTGCTCGGCGAAGGCAAGAGCAAGATCCTTTTGAACCTTGCCGGCGTTGGCTATATCGATTCGAGCGGCATCGGCGAACTCGTTTCGAGCTTTACGGCCGTCAATAAAGAAGGCGGCACGCTCAAGCTTCTCAAGCTTACCCAGAAGATCCAGGACCTGCTTGCCATTACCAAGCTCCTGACGGTTTTCGACGTTTACGACGAAGAGGCGGACGCACTCGCCAGCTTCGAGTAAATCGCCTGCTCATATCAATTAGGTAAAGGATAAAGGAAATCGAGTCTTCCTTTATCCTTTATTGCATTTTATAGGGATGCATCCCGTAAACCGGCGATCTCATCTACAATTGAGCAGTTATTTTATTTTCAGATCGATCGTTCCAATGAAAAAGTTCTTAGGCTTCGCGTTTCTGTTGCTGTGCTCGCTCAGCATCTCGGCCCAGACAGTGCCGGTAGGTTTTGACCTGTCGAATTTCGGCGTCCGCATCGAGCCGGACAAGCGTGTAATGGCGGTTCTCGCAACTCTTGAACTTGCCCGCACCACCGACGCGGCAGGCAACAGCATTCCGCTGATCAACACGCCGCTTTCTGCTGAGGGAGCAAAGTTTCGTGAACTGCTGAATAGCGACAATGCCGCCGTTCCGGCCGACCTTCGCGACCGGATCACTTCCTTTGTGACGCGCTACAAACGAAGCCGTCCGAACATCAGCGATGCCGAACTCCTCAGCCCGTTCATTTCGATGGCGTTTACGCTATCACCTGCTCCCGACCTCGCCGACCCGGTCGTCACAAGCGACCTTCCGGGTTCGCTATTGGACGTGCTCGATTTCGCCCCGCTCGTCCGCGATTTCTATCGCCGGTCAAACTTTTCCGCAAATCAGAACGAGTACACAAAAACGTATCTGCGCGTCGCCGATGACAAGCTTCGCTCATCGAGCCGCGAAATGGTAAGCGAACTGCTTGTTTACATGCAGACGCGGCCGCAGCTTGTTTTTCGCGAGCAGATAAAAACCGAGACACAGCGATCAGGCTCGAAGAAGACGACGCTTACCCAGGTGGAGACCCGCGAACGCGAACGCCGCTTTGTAATCGTGCCCGAAATGCTGGCACCGGCCGGCACGGTGAACTTCGTCAACGTAAAGGACGACTATTACGTCATCGTGCCGCCCGATACGGATGTCAGTTTCTCTGAGGTTCGCCGTGCGTATCTGCAATTCGTCGTTGACCCGCTGGTCATCGGAAATTCGAAAGACATTGCCGTTATCCGCGACAGCGTAAAAACACTGATCGATGATCGCAAAAAAGCAGGCGGCACCGTCTCGCCCGACGTGTATCTTACGATCTCGCGTTCGCTCGTCGCAGCGATCGACACCAAGCAGATCGAGAACGAACGCGTCCAGATCGCGACCGCTCAGGCACGCCAGCGGATCGCACAGATGAAGACCGACGACGAACGACGTGCGGTCTCACGCGATCTCGAGCTTGCAAAGCAGAACTTCGCCGATGAATCGGCGCTACGCTATTCAGAGGACTATGAAAAGGGTGCAATTCTCGTCTTCTATTTTTCGGAGCAGCTCGCCGGCACCGAAGAAGCCGGGTTCGACATTTCCGCCTCGATGCGGGAGATGATCTTGTCGTTTGACGCCGCGAAGGAAGCGGGCCGATACGACCGCTACGCTGACGCCCGCAAACGTGCCCTCGCCGCCCGCACTGCCGGGCAATCACCGGCAGCAAGCGTCATCGTTGAGAACCCCGTCACCAAGCGTCTTCGCGAGATCGAAGGCCTGGTCGGTGAAAAGAACTACAAACAAGCTGAGTCCGACCTTAAGACGCTGCTCAACGCAAATCCGGGCGAGGCTCGCATATTCTATAACCTCGGCCGCGTCGCAAGTCTTTCGGCCGTCGATATCGCCGACGAAGAGCAGCAGAAAGCGAAGCTCCTCGAGGCCAAGATCGCCTATGAGAACGTGATCCGCACCGCACAGGGCAAGCCCGTGGATGCCGCGCTTGTTTCGCTCTCTTACGTGGCGATCGGCAAGATCTATGAATACTACGACGATCGCTCGACCGCCGTTGGGGTCTATGACGCGGCGATCAGGATCGGCGACGTTCCTGGCGGCGCCTTCAAGGAAGCCCTCGCCGCCAAACAGCGGCTGCTGAAGGACATGCAGTAGATCACATTAACGTTCGGGTATATTTTGGCGGAGCGACCAGATCGCTCCGCCTTTTTCTTTGTTCCCTTGAGCAGGGGCCCGCCGTAACCCATCCTAATGATGCGACTTAGCGTCACACCCTGCACCAAATCGGACGGCAACAAACCCATCTCGTATAGCGAGCGGCGATCGCGTGCCTGCGGTCGTCCGTACTGCATGCATACATTTTCACCCAGTATTTACTTATGGTTTGCCGAGTTGCGACCAGCGGTTCTTATCATTGGCACACCGCTTGCGGAAGGGCTTGCTCGTTGCCCCGATGACCTCGGGACGAACGGTAACGGATGGCCGCATCACCCTCTCGGTCCTCGATCGTTGCCCACACTTAAATACAAG
>JAUCQE010000595.1 GCA_030372865.1 Pyrinomonadaceae bacterium | reverse complement strand
TTCGGAACTCGTCGGCAGCGTCAGATGTGTATAAGAGACAGGGCGTTATATATTCTTGACTTTCGGTTTCGTAAAACATAGACTTCTCTTGTTGCTGGTCAATTAAATAGTTCACGTACGCTTACGTTCATTTTTCGTTCCAACGAAAAACGGGCTCGTAGGGCTTTTGTTTAGATTGCCGGCAGATACCCATTTGTCCCGCACCTAATGAACAGAGGTTCATACGATAACGAAAAGCGAATCCGAAACACCGTTGGCCCTTTAGCCTCAGGTAAAAGGGTTACAACGTAAGGTTTATTCACCGTCATCGAAATGGTGAATCAGGTTCGAATACCCTCGACCCCACGTTTGGCACCGGAAGACAGGGAGGAATAGAGATGTTAGATCAATTGGTTGAATCAAGAAGCCACGCCGGCGAAGATACAAAACGCGGCGGATTGCTGCTGACCACGACGGTTATAATGGTGGCTATCCTGATCGGCGCGTATCTTTACAGCCTTTTTGGCAAAGATTTCGACATGGGCGGCGACACACTCGCACTGCAGACGCTTGTCGCACCGCCGGTGATCGAAGAAGCTCCCGAACCGGAGCCGGAACAGAAGCCGGAAGAGGCCCAGAAGAACCCGAACGTTGATGTCCGCAAGGAGATCATCGCGAGCATGACGGAAACTCCGCCGAAACCGCCGGAGACCATCAGCACCACAAAGAACACGATACCGGCACGCGACCCGAACAAATACACGGTGAAGGGCGACATCAACTACAGCGCCGCGAACGCCCCGCCGCCGGACTATAAAGGGCCGGTAAACACCAGCGGTACCGGCAGCGACTCCGCCCTCCGTGGTGGCGATGGTGGCGGCGAGACTGGTGCTCCGCCTCCGCCGCCTCCGCCGGCGAAGAAAGAACCGCCGAAGCAGATCTCGGGTGGTGTGCTCAACGGTAAAGCACGCAGCCTTCCGAAACCGGCATATCCGGCAGCAGCTCGTGCAGTCCGGGCGGCAGGTACGGTAACCGTCCAGGTGCTGATCGATGAGGCGGGCAATGTCGTCTCTGCAAGCGCGGCGAGCGGCCATCCGCTTCTTCGTCCCGCTGCGGTAGCTGCGGCCCGAAGCGCGAAGTTTACGCCGACGATGCTTTCCGGCCAGCCGGTAAAGGTGACGGGTGTCATCCAGTACAACTTTGTCGCGCCGTAAAAGTTTATTCTGCTATCCGGCCCGGGCGGTTTCGTCAATCGCCGACCCGGGTCGGTATTTAACCTGCAATCATAATTTTTTCGATTTTCTTTGGAGGAAAAACCAATGACTTTTTTCGCAAGCCTGCTGGGAAGTGACCTCTCGGGCGTA
Organism: Pyrinomonadaceae bacterium; assembly: GCA_030372865.1. GTDB lineage: Bacteria > Acidobacteriota > Blastocatellia > Pyrinomonadales > Pyrinomonadaceae > OLB17. The sequence continues at coordinate 14,760 of JAUCQE010000595.1, read as the reverse complement.
TTCTTACTCGCTTCGGGAGTATCCTTTGGCTTCTATGACATCGTTAAGAGCTTAACGATCCCGGGCTGGTTCGTTATCGTCACGCTGCTTATTCAGTCTGTGTACCTGATCGCCGTCGGTATCGAACGCTGGCTGACCTACAACAAGGCAAAGCAGCAGTCGCGCCAGTACGCACCGAAGGTTGCTCAGGCACTGAAGAACAGCAACATCGACGAAGCGATCAACATCAGCGACAAACACAAAGATTCGCACCTAGCGATGGTCGTCTCGTCGGGTCTCAAGGAATTTGCCGCACATCAGGGCAGCTCCGAGATCTCTGCCGACGAAATGGAAGCATCGAAGCGTGCTCTTGAGCGTGCTATCGCTGTTAAGACTGCTGAGCTCAAGCGCGGCCTTTCGGGGCTTGCTACGGTCGGTTCGACTGCTCCGTTCGTCGGACTTTTCGGTACGGTCGTCGGTATCATCGGCGCGTTCGTCGGCCTTGCACAGGCAGAGAACGCCGGTATCGCAGCGGTCGGTGGTGCTATCGCAGAAGCTCTTGTCGCTACGGCATTCGGTATCGGCGTGGCCGTTCCGGCGGTGTGGCTCTTCAACTACTTCACGAACAAGGTCACGAGCTTTGGTATCGAGATGGAGAACTCAGCTTCGGAACTCATCGACTACTTCATCCGCCAGCGTACGAAACGCCTTAACGGATAGTTTTGCAGCCGTCGGCTAACGGCGGCAGGGAGTAATTGCAATGGGAGCAAAAGTCGGGGGAAGCGAAGAGTATAATTCGGAGATCAACGTAACACCCATGGTGGACATCATGCTGGTGCTGCTGATCATCTTCATGATCGTCACACCGCTGCTGCAGCAGGGTGTTACGGTGAACATTCCGAAGGAACTCAACCAGCCCATAGAGGACGCCGAGATCACCAAGGATACTTCGGTAGTGATCTCGATCCCGAACAACAGCGACTTTTATATCGGCAAGGACCCGTTCCCGATCAGCGAACTTGGTGAAAAGATCCAGACAATGATGAAGGACAAAGCTCCGGATAAGAGGATCGTTTACATCAAGAGTGATATTAGCGTGGATTACGGAACTGTCGTACAGGCCATCGATACTATCCGCAAGCAGGATATTGATAAGATCGGCTTGGTCGCTGATAAGAAAAAGGGTGGGGCTGCTCAGTCGCAGAACTAGGTACGCGGGCTCCGTGGCGAGCCCGCCCAGATTCCTTTGAGGAAATAGTATGGGTATGTCATCAGGTGGCCCGAAAGGTGAGGCCACTCCAAACATTAACGTGACGCCGTTGATCGACGTTCTGCTGGTGCTGCTGATCATCTTCATGATCATCACGCCGGTGAAGCCGAGTCGGTTTGAAGCCAAGGTGCCTGCGGAGCCGAAAGATCAGCAGCAAAACCTTGACGTCAAACCGAATCCGTTGACGCTCGTCGTAGGCATAAACCGTGCTACTCGTGAAATTACGCTGAACAACAACGGTGCTGGGTCGATCGACGACCCGACCGCATTGATCACGCAGCTCTCGGATATCTTCAAGCAGCGTGAGATCAATGACGTTCGCCGCGAGAACACTAACGAGATCGAGAAAACGGTTTTCATCAAATCGCCAACCACCGTTAAATACGGTGACGTCGCGAAAGTGATCGATGCCGTCAAAATGGCGGGTGCAGAACCCGTCGGATTGCAGATTGACGATCTATCCGCAGAATAACTTGGCAACCGGGGGCGGGCAGCTTAATAATTAGCCCGCCCCAGCCATACATGGAGTCGAAAATGAGATCTTCTCGTTTAGGGATACTTATATTTTTAGCGTTGGCGGTATTGTTCACCTCCAACTGCTCTTATTACAACCGGATCATGTCCCGTAAGAATCTTGTGGACGGGTCCGAGGCTTACAAAGGCAGAAAATTTGACGAGGCGGAAGCATTTTTCCGCCGTGCTGCTGAACGCGATCCTCAGGGTGCTTCGCTTGAAGGACGCATTGCACAGCTTTTCCTGGCACGTACGCTTCATTCGAAATACATCGGTAACCGGCAGAATCGGGATCTCGCCGAACAGGCGATAACCGAGTACAAGAAGACGCTGCAGGTCGACCCGAACGAACAATCTGCCTATAAGGCAGTTGCCGGACTTCTTGAAAACCTCGGCCGCGAGGATGAATGGAAGACATGGGTGACCGAGCGTGCGAACAACGAATCGATCAAGCCGCAGCATAGGGCCGAGGCTCTGACCTCTTTGGCGGCCAAGCAGAACACCTGTGCTAACGAGATCTCCGATACCGACAAGACCAAGAAGCCGATCAAGCGTGACGGCAAGGACGTGTTCCAATACGTCAAGCCTGAAGACCCGGCTGAACTCGAACGCATGCGTGCGTGCGTCGCTCAGGGTACTGAACTGATCGACAGGGCTGTCGGGCTCGAGACCGAAGAGATCAAGCAGATCAAGGGCCTCGACGTTAAGTCGCTGACGGACGCTCAGGTACAGGAAAAGCTTGACCTCGTTAAGGCGTTCGAGTCTGCACGTTCGTACAAGACCAGCTTGACGATCCAGGCTTCGCGGCTTGCCGAGATGGACGGTCGTGAACCCGATGCGGTCCGTCTGCGTTCTGAGGCTGATGCGGCACGTGCTCGATTCACGGAATTGAGCGACGTCTCTAAGGCACTCGAGGACGAAAAAGAGGCTCGGATCGCTGCACAGCAGGCAGCAGCCAACGCGAACGCAAACGCGAACCAGAGCAAATAGTCGCGATCATTCGCTTTGATTAGGTGATGTTTGACCCGGACGGTTGGACATCACCTTTTCCTATGCCGCCAGGTTCCAGCCGGAAAGTTTGGTAGATTTCGCTCGCTGATTACAGATACAATATTTACTTGGCAGTTCTATGATCCGCATCGAGGACGTGATCGAAACAGTTGAGAAGTACCGGCCGGGTGCAGATATTGATCTCATCCGGCGGGCATATCTGTTTTCCGCGTTGCATCACCGTGGCCAAAAACGTGCTTCGGGCGAGCCGTATCTCGTGCACCCGCTTGAGGTCGCCCATATTCTTGCAGAACAAAGGCTTGATGAGGTGAGTGTCTCGACCGGCCTGTTGCACGACGTTGTCGAGGATACACTTGTTGACCTCGAGACTATCCGGTCCTATTTCGGCGACGAGATCACCGGCCTGGTCGACGGCCTGACGAAAATCGCTCAGATCAGCAATCTGTCGAAAGAACGGCAGCAGGCTGAAAACGTCCGCAAGATGGTCCTGGCGATGGTCACAGACGTTCGTGTCGTGCTTATCAAGCTTGCTGACCGCCTTCACAACATGCGGACGATGCAGTTTCTCAAGCCCGAGAAACGAGCACGCATCTCGCAGGAAACGCTCGACATCTACGCACCGATCGCCCACCGGCTCGGTATGGGTAAGGTCCGCAGCGAGCTCGAGGACCTTTCGTTCCAGAACCTTTACCCGGAAGAATACCGACGGCTTTCAATAGAGGTCGACGCTCGCCGTCCTGAATTGGAAGCGACACTTGAACGGATAACCCGCACGATCCGTGAGCGGCTGACAGAGAACGACGTGCCGTACGTCGCCATCGAAGGCCGTGTAAAGCGGCTCTTCTCGCTCTGGAAGAAGCTCAAGAAGCGTAAGCTGACGATCGAACAGGTCTATGACCTCATCGCTGCCCGAATCATTACCCCGAACGACAGGAAGTACTGTTATCTTACTTTAAGCGTCATCCACGACACTTGGACGCCGGTTCCCGAGCGTTTCAAGGACTGGATAGCTATTCCTCGAGATAACCTGTACCAATCGCTCCACACGTCCGTGATCGGCGAAGGCGGGCAAGCCTTCGAGGTTCAGATCCGCACAGAGGAAATGCACCAGGTCGCCGAAGAGGGCGTTGCGGCTCACTGGAAGTACAAAGAAAAGAAGCTCGGTTCGAGCGATGACGACGAGAGCCTTGACGAGCTTCGCAGGACCGTCGAAAAGCTGCTCCTGCCTTTGGTCGAAACGACGCAGGACAATGAAGACTCGGAGGACTTCCTCGAGTCCTTGAAACTCGACCTTTTCCCGAAGGACGTATACGCCTTTACCCCGATGGGCAAGGTCATACAGCTGCCTCGTGGGGCTTCGCCGCTCGATTTTGCCTATGCGATCCACTCCGAGGTCGGCGATACGTGTACCGGCGCGAAGATAAACGGCAGGATCGTCCCGTTGAAATCCGAGCTTCAGAACGGCGATGTGGTCGAGATAATGACGACCGCGAGTTCAAAGCCTTCACGCGACTGGCTTAACTACGTAGTTACGGCAAAGGCCAGGAATCGGATCCGGCATTTTATCTCCGAACAGCAGCGTACCGAGTCCATCGACATGGGCCGCAAGCTCCTCGAAAAGGAGGCCGACAAGTTCAGCCTCTCGCCGAAGAAACTCATCAACAACGACACCGAGATGCGTCGTATCGCCAATGAGTACGGCCTTGGCCGTCCTGAGGACCTTCTTGCCTCTATCGGCTACGGTAAAACATTGCCGCGGAACGTCTTAGCGAAATTCCTAGGGCCTGAAAAGTTTGCTGAGCTCGACCCGGAAAAGAAGAAAGAGACCCGAATTTCGACCGGGATGAAGGCGGTCAAGAAGTTCATCGGCCTGGGCGAAGACGCCATCATCGTCAAAGGTGTCGACAACCTTCTGACAACCCGTGCACGCTGCTGCAATCCGCTTCGAGGTGAGGATATAATCGGCTACATTTCGCTCGGAAAGGGTATTGTGGTCCATAACAAACGCTGTAAGAACGTGCAGCAATTGATGGTCAACCGTGACCGTATCGTCGAGGTAGAATGGGCCAAGGCAGATAATAACGAGATCCAGTCCGTGCGGCTACTTGTTACCACCGAGAACCGCACCGGAATGCTTGCCGGCATCACGAACGCCATCGCCGAGATAAAGACCGCTATCCGAGACGCTAGTGCCAACGTTTCCCGTGACGACAAGGGTCTAATCGAGGTTACCGTCGAGGTGTTCGATAAAAAGCACCTTGACCGCGTTGTAAGCTCTATAGGCCAGGTGCCGGGCGTTATTGCCGTTGAGCGTATGAATGCGGCATAGACCCGGAACTGAGATTTCCTAAATCAGCCAAAATGCGGTCAGGCTAAATGCCTGCCGCCTTTGTTTTTGTGGTCAAATCTGGTAGAATTCGCCTTTTGCTCAAGTAATCAGAAAGGTATCTGACCTTACAATGAAAGAGATAATTTCGACTGAAAAAGCACCCGGGGCCATCGGCCCTTATTCGCAGGCGATCAAGACGAACGGAATGGTATTCTGCTCGGGACAGATCCCTATCGACCCTGCCACCGGCGAGTTCGTTTCCGAGGACGTCTCTGAGCAGACGCATCAGGTCTTCAAGAACCTGTCAGCGGTGCTTGAGGCTGCCGGAGCGAGCCTGAACAGCGTCGTAAAGACGACCGTCTTCCTTGCCGATATGAATGATTTTGCGGCGATGAACGAGGTTTACGGGCAGTATTTCAGCGAGAATAAACCGGCACGTGCGACCGTGCAGGCTGCACGCCTTCCGCGTGACGCCAAGGTCGAGATCGAGTGTATCGCACTGGCATAGACGGGCGACCGCCCTTATTCAGGGCAACAAGAAAAGCCAAATGCCGAATTGAATCAGCATTTGGCATCTTTGAAATCCGAAGGAAACAAAAAGTCTTAGGCAGCCTTAACGATCTTGCCGGACTTGATGCATCGCGTACAGACCTTCATCCGGCCGTTGCCTCCGCTAGGAAGCTGAACTCGGACGGGCTGCAGGTTCGGGTTGAACCGACGGCGGGTCTTGTTGTTAGCGTGTGAAACATTGTTTCCAAATTGCGGCCCTTTGCCGCATACGTCGCATCTTTGTGCCATATATGATTGCCTCCGATTGGTGAGGTACAAGAGTTTCTTAAAACTCAAAAACAAGTTTTATAGCAAATATTAGCAGGTATCGTCAAGTGATGACCATTATCGAAACATTTAGAGGAGTAAATTCCATAGTGCAAACGTTCAAATCCAAGTCCATGTTGATGGGCTTAATCGCCATTGCCGCTGTCGCCCTTGGTGCGTGCTCGGGTGGCCCCGGCCCGACGGCCGGCGGTGCCGACCCGAATGAGGTCGCAGCCCGTGTCAACGGCAAGGACATCAAGATGGAAGAGGTCGAAAAGGCCATCAAGGCACAGGCCCGTGGTACCGAGGCCAACTTTTCGCCCCTTGAGCTCGCATCGGCACGCCTCAGCATCCTTCAGCAGCTGATCGAGACCGAGGTGCTTTTCCAGAAGGCCGAAAAGGAACAGACCGTTCCCAGCGAAGAAGAGGTCACCGCCGAGATGAACAAGCGGAAGACCGGCAGCGGCCTTTCGGCTGAGGAATTCGACCGCCAAATGAAGGCAGCCGGCGAGACCGAGCAGACCTGGCGTGCGAACGTTAAGAAGGAACTCGCTCTTCAGCGTCTTCAGGACAAGATCACCGGTAAGGTCGAATCGCCGAAAGACAGCGAGATCGAGGCTTTCTTCAACGGAAACCGTGAGCAGTTCAAGAACAAGCGTGGTGCCGAGCTTGCAGCGATCGTCCTTGACCCGGCCAACAGCGGACAGGGCGATACGACGACCAATGACGCCGAGGTCCAGATGCGTCTTAAGGAGCTTGCCCCGCGTCTTGCGAACAGCGACTTTGCGACGCTTGCCCGTGAGTTCAGCGAGGACTTCGAGACCCGTTCGCGTGGCGGTGACTGGCGTTATTTCTCCGAGGACGAATTGAAGCAGACCTTCGGCGAACAGGTTTCGAACTACATCATGAACCAGATGCAGAACGGCCAGATCTTCCCGCAGCCGCTTCCGCTTGAAGGCAAGATCATCGTGATGAAGCTCCAGCGTAAGCAGGAAAAGGACGAGGACCTCACGCTAGAGAGCCCGCAGGTCCGTCCGCGTATCACTGAGCTCCTGATCAACGCCCGCAAGAACCTTTTGTGGCAGTCGTATATGGCGATGGCGATCAACGAAGCAAAGGTCGAGAACCTGCTTGCCAAGAAGGTCGTCGAAAACCCGAACGAGCTCAGCGGAGCACGTCCGGCACCGCAGGTGACCCCGGCTGATGCCAATACGAACACGGCTCCGGCTCCGGCAGCGAATACGAACGCTGCTCCTGCGGCGAATGCCAACACGGCTTCGAACGCTTCGGCTAACACGAACGCACGTCCGGCGGCGAACGCCAACCGGTAGTTCCGTTCTTAGACACCCGGCCACGGAAACACATTTGAGCAACAGCCGTTCAAATGTCGCTCCGTGGCCTTTCGATTTACGCAATGCTCTTTCGTCTTTCAGATGCCAGGAAAAGCTACGGCGGCCTTGAGATCCTCCGCGGCGTTTCGTTCCAGATAAACCCGGGTGAAAAGGCCGGTCTTGTCGGGCGTAACGGTGCGGGCAAGACGACCGTCTTCCGCCTGATCACCGGTGCCGAGGCTCCTGATTCGGGTGAGGTCATCAAGATGAACGGGCTCCGGCTTGGGCTGCTCGAACAGCACGTAGAGTTCGCCGCCGGTGAGACGGTCCATACGGCTGCGTTGTCGGCGTTCAAAGAGATCCACGACATCGAGGCCGAGATGCGTACGCTTGAGAAGCGGATGGAGACCGACCATTCCGATGAGGTACTCGAACGCTACGCCGACCTTCAGCTTCGCTTTGAACAGGCCGACGGGTTTACCTATGCTGCCCGTGCCGAGGCGATATTGCTTGGGCTTGGGTTTACGAAAGAGAACTGGTCGCTTGAGACCGGCAGCCTTTCAGGCGGACAAAAGAACCGGCTTGGAATGGCGAGGCTCCTGCTTTCGGGTGCCGACGTCCTGCTGCTAGATGAGCCGACGAACCATCTGGACGTCAATGCCGTCGAGTGGCTTGAGGGCTTTCTCGCCCAGTACGACAAGGCGTATGTCGTCATCAGCCACGACCGTTATTTCCTTGACCGCACGACCGACCGCATCATCGAGATAGAGAACGGCCGAGCCGTCACCTACAAGGGAAACTATTCCAAGTTCATCGTCGAGCGTGAGCTTCGCCGTGAGCAGCAGCAGCGTGAGTACGAGAACCAGCAGGCACTGATCAATAAGACGCAGGAGTTCATCCGCCGAAATATCGAAGGGCAAAAGACCAAGCAGGCAAAGTCCCGCCGAAACATGCTTGAACGGATGGAGCGTGTCGAGGCGGTCATCGCCGACCGTTCCGGCGGCCAGTTCGGTTTGAAAAAGGTCGAGCGTGCCGGCACGAATGTGCTTGCGGCCGAGGACCTTGCGATCGGTTATCCGACCAAGACGCTTGCTACCGGCATCAATTTCTCGCTGCTTCGCGGTGAGGCTCTAGGGATAATCGGTGCCAACGGTACGGGCAAGACGACGCTTTTGAAGACGCTGCTCGGAGAGCTTCGGGAGCTTGGCGGCGAGATACGCTGGGGAACGAAGACGAACGTCGGCTACTATTCGCAGAACCTTGCCGATCTTGAGCCTCGCAACGAGATAATTCAGGAACTCCGCCGTGTTGCCCCGATGGCAGATAACGGCGAACTGAGGTCTTTTCTCGCACGTTTTCTTTTCATGGGCGAGGATGTCTTCAAGCGTGTCGGCGATCTTTCCGGCGGTGAAAAGGGAAGGCTTGCACTTGCCAAGCTGATCTATTCACGCAAGAACGTCCTGATCCTCGACGAGCCGACGAACCACCTCGACATCCCTTCGCGTGAGGCTCTTGAGGATGCACTTGCCGAGTATGACGGCACGGTGATCACCGTCAGCCACGACCGCTTTTTCCTCGACAAGGTCGCGACGCAGATGCTCTCGTTCCAGCCGGACGGTTCGACCGACGTCTTTGCCGGAAACTATACCGAATACCACGACTGGCTTGCCGACAGGGAACGGAACGCCGCCGTTCCAGCTGAACCTGCCGAGACGCTTCCCGAACCCGTGCCCGAGCCGGCAAAGCCCGCAAACAACCTCTCCAAGAACCAGCGGGAACGGCTTGAGAAACGCCTGAAAGAGATCGAGGCCGAGATACAGGCCATCGAGGAAGAGACCGAACAGCTCACGCTCGAACTCTCCACGCCCGAGGCCTCAGCCGACCTCGCCCGTGTCCAGACCATCTCCGAAAAGCTCGCCCAAAACGAATCCCGCACCGCCGACCTCTACCGCGAATGGGAATCCGCCGAAGAGCAGCTTCAGTAAAGTTTTTACTCCAGTTTCCAGTTATCAGTTTCGAGTTTCCAGTGAGACTCGTGGCTGGATATGAAAAACAGCCCCCAGCTATCAGCCGCCAGCTTATCGCTTATCGCTTACTGCTCACTGCTTACGACTCCAGCCTGTAGTTCGGGGCTTCTTTCGTGATTATGACGTCGTGGACGTGTGATTCACGGAGGCCGGCCGAGGTTATGCGGACGAATCTTGCGTTCGTTTGGAGTTCCTTTATCGTGCGGCAGCCGGTGTAGCCCATGCCGGCACGGAGGCCGCCGATGAGCTGGGTGACCATATCGGCAACGCTGCCTTTGTAGGCGACGCGGCCTTCGATGCCTTCGGGGACGAACTTGGATTCGACGGTCGTGCCTTCCTGCGAATAGCGGTCGCTGGAGCCTTTCTTCATCGCACCGATGGAGCCCATTCCGCGATAGGTCTTGAAGTTTCTGCCCTGGAAGAGGATGACCTCGCCGGGAGCTTCTTCGGTACCCGCAAAGAGCGAACCGATCATGACGACATCGGCACCGGCAGCGATGGCCTTGGCAACATCGCCTGAGAACTTGATGCCGCCGTCTGCGATGATCGGAACGCCGGAGCCTTCAGCGGCCTTTACGGCCTCTGTGATTGCCATGATCTGCGGAACGCCGGCACCGGTGACGACGCGTGTCGTACAGATAGAGCCCGGGCCGATGCCGATCTTGACGGCGTCAACACCGGCGGAGATGAGCTCACGTGTCGCTTGGGCAGTGGCGACGTTTCCGGCAACGAGCTGGATCTCGGGATGCTTTGCCTTGATGGCCTTTACCGCTTCGATAACACGCGAGCTGTGGCCGTGTGCGGTGTCGATGACGATGGCGTCGATGCGTGAATTGATGAGCTCGCCGGCACGTTCGAGGTAGTCGCCTGTGGCACCGATAGCGGCTGCACAGCGAAGGCGTCCGAGGTCGTCCTTTGCGGCGTTGGGGAACTTGATCGCCTTTTGGATGTCCTTGACGGTGATCAGGCCTTTCAGGTGGCCGTCGTCATCGGTGACAAGCAGCTTTTCGATGCGGTGCTTCTGCAGCTTCACCTTTGCCTCGTCAAGCGTGGTGCCGACCGGAACGGTCACGAGCGGCTGCTTGGTCATCACCTCGGATACAGGGATGTCGGTGCGTGTTTCGAAACGGAGGTCGCGGTTGGTGATGATGCCGGTGAGCAATCCATCCGCATTGATGACCGGAACGCCGCTGATCTTGTAGCGTTCCATAATGATGAGGGCTTCAGAGACGAGTGCGGTCTCGGCAATGGTGACGGGGTCGACGATCATCCCGGACTCGCTACGCTTTACCTTGTCGACCTCCTCGGCCTGTTCGGCGATGGTGAAGTTCTTATGAATGACGCCGATGCCGCCCTGCTGTGCGAGTGCGATGGCAAGCGAAGCCTCGGTGACGGTGTCCATTGCCGAGGAACAGAGCGGGATGTTGAGCTCGATGCCGCGAGTGAAACGCGTACGGACCTCGACCTCGCCGGGGAGAACCTCGGAATAAGCGGGAACGAGGAGCACGTCGTCGAACGTCAGGCCTTCTTTGATATCTTCGATCTGCATATAAAACTGTCCTTAGGAAAGCGTCGGCCGCCTTTCAAATTACAAAAAAGCCCGCATTGATCTGCAGGCAGAATTACTGTGACTAACGAATCTCTTCCCTCGGCTCTCCCTTACGGCGTCGGCCTTGGCGACGAAGCGGGAGCGGAGTTGACCACTACCGTGCTTCTCGTCGGCGAAGGTACGGGCGTACGAGCCGGTGTCGCAGCGGGACGAACCGGAGTCGCTGCCGCCGGAGTTGCCGTAGCCAAAGGCGTCGCTGTCGGCGAAGTCGTCGGAGCAGCCGTGTTTGCGTTTGCATCAGCCGGCTGGCCGGGAACGAATGCAAAATCCGCAGCCTGCCAGATGCCGGCGACGTTTTCTTTATTCAATTCTATGGTGATGGCGTTTCCGCGAACAGGCGGTGCAGGCGGCTTCATCGCCTTGCCGTTCAGCTTGATCTCGACCATCTCAGCAAACCCGCGGTAATAGCTGAGCCGGAGGCTGTTCTTTGCCGTGAACTCAGCCGTCGAGCCTGCAGCGACCTCTTCGGTCCGCTGGGCACCATCGACGTTTGCGGTAACTGATATCTTTTCAGTCGTCGCTTTAAACTCGACCTTTATGTCTTCGAATGCCGGCGGAGTTTCCTGTCTCGGAGTCTCGGCAATGCCCGGACGGTTCGTGTTTGCATTGGCTACGGAGGCGTTCGCAGCAGGGGCAGACGGCTGATTCTGGAGATAGTTGACGAGGAACAAGATGCCGCCCGTCATTATCGCCAGGATTATGCCCGCAAATATCAGCGTCGGCACCATCGAACCGGCAGCACGGTCGTCTGTCAGGACCTCTGGCCGATATACCTTGAGATCGGCAGTCGGCTTCATATCGTTTTCAGACACGAGCCGTGCGTAGTCCTGAAGAGCTTCCTGCTCGTCGACACCGATGAATTTTGCGTAGGATTTAACGAAGCCCTTATTGAAAATGCCGCCGGGAAGCGGCTTGTAGTCATCGTTCTCGATCGACTGGAGATAAAGCGGCGAAATGCGTGTCTGCTCGGCAACTTCGCTAATGGATATACCTCGCTCCTCGCGAGCTTGCCGCAATTTTTCTCCTAAGCTTAATGACATGTCGTTTGGTTTACTGCCGTCTGAAGTGGGTCGCCCCGCGATGCACCGTAAACCTGAAATATAGACCGCCAAAGGGCTCTGTGTCAATTGATTGGCTTTGGTTTTAATCCGCCGGGAAGGCTTGATTCGGTGGCTTTCTGCGTGGTACGTTTAGGTTTCATCCAGGTCTGACTTTCCCCGGTCCGGGGGAATTAATAGTGAGGAACGATCAATGAGTTTAGAAGCTCTCGGAATGGTGGAAACCAAAGGGTTCGTGGGTGCCGTTGAGGCTGCGGACGCAATGGTAAAGGCTGCGAACGTACAGCTTGTCGGCAAAGAATATATCGGTGCCGGATACGTTACGATATTTGTCCGCGGAGACGTCGGTGCGGTAAAGGCAGCGACCGATGCAGGTGCCGCAGCAGCACGCCGGGTCGGCGAACTGATCAGCGTGCACGTGATCCCAAGGCCGCACAACGAGGTCGAACGTGTCCTGCCCAAGAACGGCAAGGTCGGCTACAGCCCGGACGAGAAAGCACTTCAGGGCGGCGGTAAGCAGCTCGGTTCGGGATCGGCAGGAACCGCCACAGATAACGACCGTCTGAAGACGCGGACCAAATAGGCTGGGATCAGGCGACGGGCCGTGAATTCGGCTCGGCTGAGCTATGGGCGACAAGGACCTAGTAGCGAAACAAGAAGCCCGCGACGCAGTGGACGCTGCGTTCGCGGCTTTCGGCATTCTTGCAAGGTTTGAACAGGCGAAGATCGACGAGATCTGCGAGGCGATGTCTAGTGCCGCTCTTGCCGATGCGGAACGGCTTGGCCGGCTCGCAAACGAGGAAACAGGCTTCGGCAAGGCTGAAGACAAGCGTGAGAAGAACCGCTTTGCGGCCGAGGACGTCTGGAACCACTTTCGTACGATGAAGACGGTCGGCGTGATACGCGAGACCGAAAGCATTGTTGAGATCGCCTCGCCGAGAGGCGTCGTAGCTGCGATTATCCCTTCGACCAACCCGACATCAACGGCGATCTTCAAGATCATCATTTCGATAAAATCCCGCAACTCGATCGTGCTGTCACCGCATCCTTCGGCAGCGAAGTGCATTGCCGAAACGACTCGCGTAATGCGTGAGGTTGCGATCAAGCACGGACTGCCGGGCGACGCGATCATCTGCCTGCAGAACTCGACGATCGAAGGCACGGAAGAACTGATGAAGCACAAACGGACTGCCGTGATCCTGGCAACAGGCGGGATCGGGTTGGTCCGTGCGGCTTATTCATCCGGCAAGCCCGCATTCGGGGTCGGGCCGGGGAACGTTCCGGTGTTCATCGAACGAACGGCGAACGTAAAGAAGGCAGTTGCGGATATTCTCTCGGGAACGTGCTTCGACAACGGGACGATATGTGCGTCGGAACAATCGGTGGTTGTTGATGCACCTATCGAAGCTGCCGTACGTGCGGAGTTCACCGCTCAGGGTGGACACTTTTTGAATTCAGCAGAGGCAGATGCCGTCGGAAAGATCCTTGTAACGCCTCAGCGTACGCTCAATCCAAAGATCGTCGGCAAATCGGCTGAGTTCATTGCGAACCTTGCGGGTGTCAATGTGCCTGCTGGTACTCGGTGCCTGATCGCAGTTTGCGGCGGTGTCGGGCGTGACTATCCGTGGTCGATCGAAAAGCTTTCGCCGACACTGGCGTTCTTTGTCGTGGACGGTGTCGAGCAGGGAGCGAATCGCTGCGAGGAAATACTGCAGTTCGGCGGCATGGGCCACACTGCGGGCATGCACACGCAAAGCCGCGAAGCAGCCGTCCGTTACGGCCAGCAGATGCCGGCATCGCGTGTAGTTATCAATTCACCAACGACACACGGTGCGATCGGCCTTTCGACGGAGCTCGCACCATCGATGACTCTCGGCTGCGGATCATGGGGCGGAAACGTTACCTCGGATAATGTGTCTCCGATACACCTGATGGACGTGAAGCGTGTTGCATTCGAGACCAAGCCGGTGAACAAGGTAGGAGCAAGCCAACCTGTCGCAACGACTGCTGCAAGCCCGGCGGGCATGCATCGAAAAACGGTCAAGCGTGAAGACATCGCGGCGATCGTCGATCAGTTCCTGAGTAGGAAGCTTGCCGAGACGCCCGAGAAGCCGATTGTCTCCGAACCAAAACAAACGCCGCAACCGGCTCTTGAACCGCAGAATGCGTCGCCTGTAAAGACCGTCATACACGAAATAAGGCCTGCTGCGGAAAACGGAGCGAACAAGACGCCGGTAGATTTTGTCAGCGAATCGGACGTCCGTGCGGCAGTGCAGAAGGGCGAGAAGATATATATCAACTCGAAGACACTTATAACCCCGGCGGCAAGGGACCTGGGCGAGGAGAAAGATGTTTTTGCGAAGAGCTGACATGCAGTTAATGTTGCGTTTCGCGGCGACGATGCTTTTTGCGTGCTGTGTGCTTGTGAGTGCGGCATTTGCACAAGAGGAACCGGCGGTCACTGCGGTCGAGAAGCCGCGTCAGCTGAACCGGTTTGGTATCGTTGTTGAAAATTCGGGCGTCTCGCGGCTTGCTCTTGAGCGGTCGGTCAAAGTGCTTTCGTCGCTGCTGAAATCCGATCTCGGAGCAAGCGAGATCTTTCTCGTCTCGTACGCGGACAGTGAAAAGATACGGCTTCGGGTCGATTTTACGAGCGACAAGTTTGAACTTATCGACACCGTCGAGAACCTTTACGCGGAATCCGGCAGCGGAGCTTTTCTAGACGCAGTCAAACTTGCAGCAGACCATTTGAGCGAAGCCAAAGAAGCGTCTGAGCCCGGGCTGCTGGTCATCTCTGTCTCTTATACACATCTGACG
>JAUCQE010000594.1 GCA_030372865.1 Pyrinomonadaceae bacterium | reverse complement strand
GAAAACTGCGAAAATATTAAATCGGGTTAAACGCCGTTTATCCCGACGTATGCACATTCGCTTCCGCGCTGTTTCGGCGAACGGCCGTGCCGATAAAATTCCGCCCTTTTGATCCGGACCGTTTCCTCTAGCGGCATCTGACTCTTCCCCAATGTCTGTCAGCGTTTCCACAAATCATTCGCATCTAGGCATCACGACCATGTCGGGCGTGCGCCCGCCTGAGGTTGCGGACGACAAGATCCTGATCGTTGACGATTCGGCGACGGTTCGCGCTGCGTTCAAATCACAGCTTTCAAAAAAATACCGCTGCTATCAGGCCGAGTCTTTCATGGATGCACTCGTCCAGTTGAACCAGAGCGAGTTCGCTTTGGTGATCGCCGACGTACAGATGCCGGGCATTTCCGGCATCGAATTGCTGCGGAAGATCGTCGAACGCTTCCCCGAAACATATGTGATCATGGTCTCAGGCATCGTCCGGCCGCAGGTCGCTTTGGACGCCATCCGCCAGGGAGCTTTCGACTATCTGCTCAAACCGTGCGACCCGTACGTTCTCGACATCACGGTCGAGCGGGCCCTGGAACGACGCCTGCTTCTCCGAAACGCAAAAGCCTATAAGGCTGACCTCGAAACGCGGAATGCCGAGCTTGCCCGCAGCAAGGACCAGCTTCAGCGACTCCAGACCCAAATCATACAGAACGCGAAGATGGCCTCGCTTGGCCAGCTTGCCGCCGGCGTCGCTCATGAGCTTAACAACCCGGCCGGATTCGTCTCGGGCAATATCGAGATGATCGACCAAGCCGTCCGCGACATTAAGCGGCTGCTGGAATTCTACGATTCGGTGCAACTCGATCCCGAGGCCGCTCAGGCCGCCGCGGCGTTAAAGAATGAGATCCACTACGAGAATACCCTCATGGATCTTGAAAGCATGGTCGCGGACTGCCGCGATGGTGCCGACCGCATCCGCAATATCGTGATGAACTTGCGGACCTTCTCGCGACTGGATGAGGCCGAATTCAAGAAGATCGATCTTCACGAGGGCATCGACTCGACCGCACGCCTACTTTCGCGGTATTTCAGCAGCGACCGCATAAGGCTTGTCCGCGAATACGGCGACATTCCGCAGATCGATGCGTACGCCGGCCAGTTGAACCAGGTTTGGATGAACCTTCTCGCGAACGCCGCACAGGCTCTTCCGCCCGATCAAGGAGGAGAGGTCAGGATCGAGACACGCCGTGTCGACGGCTATGTTGAGGTCGCGATCAGCGATTCAGGTTCCGGCATCCCGCAGGAAGTGCTTGACCGCATTTTTGACCCGTTCTTTACCACAAAGCCAGTCGGCGAAGGCACCGGCCTCGGGCTATCGATCACTTTTAGCATTGTCGAACGGCACCTTGGCCGCATCGACGTCCAGACCGCGGTGAACCAGGGCACGACCTTCACCGTTCGCCTCCCGATAAATTCAGTTTCGCAGACCGTCGCGGTCAGCGGGGCAGAAGCAGCCTAGCGGCTAACACTCTCTCCAATGGATGGAAACGATATGAACTACAAGATCTTGGTCGTTGACGACGAACCCGCGAACACACGGCTTTTAGAACGAGTACTCCGAAACGATTACGACGTAGTAACGGCCGGCTCGGGGTTTGAGGCGATGGAACTGTTAGCAGTGCATGATATCGCACTCATCGTATCAGACCAGCGGATGCCGGGAATGACCGGTATCGATTTCCTGAAGAAAGCGGCAGAGATGCGGCCGCATTGCGTGCGGATAATCCTTACGGGCTATACCGACGCAGGCGAATTGGTCGACGCCATAAACTCTGGCGTTGTGTACCGCTATCTGACCAAGCCGTGGGCGAGTACCGACCTGCTGCTGACGGTGAAGCGTGCCCTTTCGCACTATGAGACCATCAAGGCACAGCACCGCCTTAACCTGACGAACCAGCGGCTTCGCGATCAGCTTACCGCGACCGAGACTGCCGCGACGGAACTCTGTGACGCGCTATTGAAAATGCGCGGTGCGAAGTATCGCGGACGTGCCGCACGTATTCGTGACGTTGCTTTCGTGATGGGCAAGGCGATGAACTTTGACGCCGCGTCTCTCGACGTCCTGGCGTCTGCCGCATACCTTCACGCCGTTGCGGACATTTACGTTCCCGACGAATTGCTCTTCAGATCGACGCCTATGTCCGACGAAGAGGCGGAACAGGCGGCGAGGATGCGCGAGGCCGGGCTGAAGCTTTTGGACGACGTACCGGGCTATCGAGATGTCGCGATGATCGTCCGTTACAGGCACGAGAATTTTGACGGCAGCGGGACGCCGGAAGGCCTGAGCGGTGCGCAGATACCTGTCGCATCTCGCATCCTGGCGGTCGCAACGGCTTATGTATCGAGACGCGACCCGGAAACCGCCGGTGCAGGGATGACCCATGACACGGCGGTAACGGCACTCGTCGCCGCGGCGGGCAAAAAGTATGACCCGGTCGTTGTCGATGTGCTGGCTAAATTGAAGAGCGGACAGCGGCAGCCCGCCCCACCGGTATCCAAAGACGAACCGGTGCTCACGGTTTAGGCTTTATTGAGGGGCGATCACGACCTCAAGTTTGTAGAACTCCTTGAGCATCTTTGCGTACTCGGCGATCGGCGGAAGGCCGAGTACCTTTCGACGGGAATCGAGGTTCGCCATATCCTCGACAGGGCTCATGACGAGCTTTCCGTCCTTCATCTCAAAATTCGAACCATAGATCTGAGATTTGCCCTCGTCGACCGCGAGGCGGTCAACAAAGCTTGCGTACTCACTCGGTGATATAACTTTTTCCTCGAAGGCCTGCCTGATCCCCGCCAGGCATTTCTTTTTCAACTCGAGCGAACCGGAGTGCTGGAGAATTAGGAAGAAGGCTTTAACGCCGTCGGTGCCGACAAGCGACGCAGACGGGAAACCTTTCGCGTCGAAGATCTCGGTGATCCGCTTCGTGTTCGGGGCGTCGATCTCTTTCGCGGCCTCGACCAGGCATTTCATCTGCTCGTCCGCGGTGCCGTTCGCGCATTTGAGACGTGCCGCCTGATCGCGCTCGCGCATCGCAAGCAGTTCCGCACGCAGCTTTTCATCGACGGCCTGTGAAAAGACAGTCGCCGAAATGAAGAGCAAAATTAAGGTTAATCGCAACATCATTGTTTCTGAACTTCAGCCGCCGAAACGCCTTCTTTGATGACGCGGGAAATATCTGATAGTTCGCTCGTAATGCGCATCCGCGGAAGGCTCTGCAGGAAATTCCTGCCGTATGGTTTTGTTCTCAGACGCGGGTCGAGTATCGCGATGACGCCGCGGTCGGTCTTGCTTCTGATCAGCCGGCCGATTCCCTGCTTGAGCGTGATTATCGCCTGCGGGATGCTGTAATCCGAGAATGCCCTGCCGCCGTTGTCCTCGATGAACCGCGAACGAGCGGCGACGATCGGATCGGTCGGGACGGCAAACGGCAGCTTGTCAATTATCACGCACGAAAGCTGGTCGCCCTGAACATCGACGCCCTGCCAGAAACTTGCGGTCGCGAACAGTACGGCATTCGGCGTCGAACGAAATCTCTCGATCAGGCCCGCCTTCGACATCGAGCCTTGAACGAGGCACGGATAACCGATACGCGACGAGACAAGTTCGTAAAGCGCGTTCATCGAGTAATTGCTCGTACATAGCACGAACGCATGCCCCTCGGTCGCCTGCAGTATCTTGACGATCTCGCCCGCGGCGACCTGCGTGAACTCATTTGCCCGCGGGTCGGGCATCGCTTTCGGCAAGTAAAGCAGAGCCTGCCGTTCGAAATCGAACGACGTCGGGGCCGTAAACCCGGACGTCTTGTTCGTATCGAGCCCGAGACGTTCCCTGACGAAATTGAACGAACCGCTGCTTGAGAGCGTGGCTGACGTCAGTATACATGTCTCAACCTTCTCGAACAGCTTGTCACGGAGCAGTTCGGAGACGTCGACCGGCGACGCCCGGAGGAACAGCCCTTTTCCGCGCCTCTCTATCCAATAGACGTAATTTTTCTCGGTTTGGGACACGATAAATTCCAGATCGAACCGAGCCTGGCGTGTACGGCGGAGCAGGCTGTCGGCCTCGGGCATCTCTTCGGCAAATCCGTCGAGCATTTCCTCGAGTGTTTCCAGCGCGATCTCGAGCGCCGCGTGTGCTTCGCCGAGCGGCGTCGGGCGGTTCTCTCCGGAAGATGTGCGGAACCGGAATGCATCGGGCAGCAGCGGATAGCGGCCTTCGAATTTCGCCTGCGTAAAACGGACCCAGAAATGTTCGGCAAGGCCGAGTATCTTCGCCGCGATCTTGGTCAGGTCACGGGTCGCTGCCGCGTCAAAGATCGGCAGGTTGTCGACGTCGCGGGCGAGTTCGTCGATCTGGTAGCTTGAGACCTGGAACCCGAAATAGTCGGAGGCGATGTCCTCGATGAGATGAGCTTCGTCGAAGATGACGGCGCCGTAGTCGGGAAGGACGCGCCCGTATTGATTGCCGCGGACGTTAAGGTCGGCGAAGAACAGGTGATGATTGACGACAATGATGTCCGCAGAATCCGCACGTGCCCGCATTTGCGTTATAAAGCAGGGTTCGAACTCGGGACACTTCTGCCCGATACAAATATCGCCTCGGGCATTGATGCGGTTCCAGAATGAAAGGTCTTCCGGCAGATCGACCAATTCGGCCCGGTCGCCGGTTCGGGTTTCGGTAACCCAGCGACTGATCTTGCGGAAATGGTCGAGTTGATCGAGACCGTCGAGAACGGGCTGGTCTTCGGCCTTGTGGACGCGATAAAGGCAAGCGTAGTTTCCGCGGCCCTTCATGTATTCGGCCTTGAACTTGGTCGGCAATATCTTTTTCAGGAACGGCAGGTCTTTCTCCATCAGCTGTTCCTGCAGGTTCTTCGTTCCGGTCGAAATTATGATGCGCTTTTTCTGTGCGATGGCGGCGGCGATCGCCGGAACAAGATACGCTAGGGTTTTGCCGGTGCCGGTTCCGGCCTCGACGATCAGATGCCGCCTGTTCGCGAAGGCCTCAGCAACCCGCTCCGCCATTTCGATCTGGCCGGTGCGATATTCGTAGGCATCATGGAAGCGGGCGATCAGCCCGTCGTGCCCGAATACTTTCTCTATGAATTGATCGGCCATCGTCAGAAGAATCTAATTGACTAAACTTTAAGGGAAACCTTAGAATTAGCGTGCAGCAATGCCAGTTGACGTCGTTGATAGTTTTGCGTTCACGGATCTACCGCGGCCCACCCGACCATCATCGAAGTTATAGAACCCTTACGAAAATTGTAATTGAAAACGCGTACCGGTGTCGAAACGCCGGGGATATTCGCGTATATACCAGCACCAAGCGAAAAAGAAAGGCTGTTCCCAGCCGGAGGACCATTAGATGAAACAAGTTGTGACGTCAGAACGCCGTTGGCGCGTCCTGATCTCCCTGTCGTTTTTGGCAGCAGTCACTTCCCTTGCCGTCATCCCCGCAATGTTCGTATCGAACGCGGGCGAGGCGAAGGGCGAAGGACTGTTCGCAAAAACGGCCAGCCATGATGAAGGATTGCCGAACTACGACATCCGGAGCGACAAGGGCTCGTATGAAAAGCTCGCGGGCTTCCGCTCAAAGGTTGCGAAAGACGCAGCAATGGTTGCGGACATCCGCGACGGCTTCGCCCGCGGCGAGGACGATCTACGGAAAACGGTTCCGACCCTGAAGATCGAGTACAACTCGGACATTCGGATCCCGGAAGTCATCGCGCCGGACCCGCTGAAAGGCAAGGCTTCGCTTACGGGGCCGTCGGCGGGCAAGCGTTCCGACGTATTAAAAGGTTTTCTCAAGGAGAACGCGGGATTAGTAGGCGTTGCCGGTGACCAGATCGACGGGTTGAAGGTCGCGGCCGATTACACCAATCCGGACGGCAAGCTTTCGTTCGTTGAACTCAATCAGGAGATCAACGGCATTCCGGTCTTCCGCGGCGAAGTCAAAGCAGGTTTCAGCAAGAACGGCGAGATGTTCCGCGTGATCAATAACCTGGCTCCTGGGCTCGATAATGCGAGCCTTTCGGCAGACTTCGGCGATCCTGCTCTTGCTGTAAAGGCAGCGGCCGGTTCGATCGGCCACGAACTCCGTGACTTCGAGAAAATCGCGAACGCTGCCGATTCTAACGATCTGAAGACCATCTTCGGCGACGGCGACTGGGCAACAACAGCGGAAAAAATGTATTTCCCGACCGAGCCCGGCGTTGCGGTTCCGGCGTGGCGTGTCCTGATTTGGCAGCCGGTCAGTGCGTATTATGTTATCGTCGACGCCCACTCGGGCACGATGCTCTGGAGAAAGAACATTACCGAAGACCAGACGCAGTCGGCGACCTTTCAGGTCTATACGAACACGACGGCGATGGTGAATTCGGCACAGAGCCCGGCACCGCTCTCGCCGGGGCCGATCGATCCGGGTGTGGGCACACAAGGCCCGCTGCTTTCGCGCACGAGCGTTTCCCGCATCGGCAACGAGGCTCCGTATGCATTTGTAAACAACGGCTGGATCACCGATGGCGGCAACGTAACGGACGGCAACTTTAACGAAGCCGGTATCGACCGAGACGGCGTCAACGGTGTTGACGCTCCGCAGCCGGGTGACGGGACTTGCCCGGGTGCAGGCTGCCGCGTGTTTACATCGACATGGAACCCGCCGCCGGGCAATCCTGCTCCGGGCGATACTCCGTTGACGCCGCAGGCTCAGCGCGGTGCCGTTATCCAGATGTTCTATGCGATGAACCTCTACCAGAGCGAAATGTACCGCCTTGGTTTTACGGAGCAGGCTCGCAATTTCCAGGCTGACAACTTCGGCCGCGGAGGCGTTGGAGCCGACCGTGTGTCATCCGAAGGACAGGATTCTTCGGGCACGAACAACGCAAACTTCTCGACGCCGGCGGACGGCGGTCGCGGCCGTATGCAGATGTATATCTTCACCGGCCCGGACCCGGACCGCGACGGCACGACCGATATCGACATCGTCTA
Source organism: Pyrinomonadaceae bacterium (assembly GCA_030372865.1). Classification (GTDB taxonomy): domain Bacteria; phylum Acidobacteriota; class Blastocatellia; order Pyrinomonadales; family Pyrinomonadaceae; genus OLB17. The sequence continues at coordinate 22,119 of JAUCQE010000594.1, read as the reverse complement.
TCACGAAGTGACGCACGGCCTTTCGAACCGCCTGCACGGCAACGGCTCAGGGCTTTCGCTTAACATGTCACGAGGCATGGGCGAGGGCTGGTCTGACTTTTATGCTCACTCGATGCTTTCGGACCCCGACGACCCGCTCGACGGTGTCTACACGACCGGCGGTTATGTGCTTATCACTCCGTCGTATTCCGGAAACTTTTACTACGGCATCCGCCGCTTCCCGAAGGCTCGAATGTCCTTCACCGGCGGCCCGAGTAACCGTCCGCATAACCCGCTGACGTTTGCAGACATCGACGGCACGAAGATCAACTTGACGGACGGCGCATTTGCACCGCGCGGCGGCGGTTCTGCCGACCAGGTTCATAACGCAGGCGAGGTTTGGAGTTCCGCACTTTGGGAAGTTCGAGCGAAATACATCGAACGGCTCGGTTGGGCAGTCGGAAACCGGCAGGTGCTTCAGTTCGTCACCGACGGTATGAAACTCGCTCCATTGGGGCCGACATTCCTGACGGAACGCGATGCGATCGTGGCTGCGGTCCAGGCAAGTGGTACGGCGGCGGACGTCGCCGATACGTGGGCGGGCTTTGCGATCCGCGGAATGGGCTTCTCGGCATCGATACAGGCGACTGGTTCGGGTTCGGGCAATGCCCGCGTGACCGAGGCCTTCGACTTGCCGAATCTGGTCCAGACGCCGACGTTCAACATCAGCGACGCGGGCGGCAACAATAATGGCGTCCCTGATCCGGGTGAGAATCTCACGCTCTTCATCCCGCTAACGAACAACACCGGTAATACGGCGACGAACGTCACACTGCAGGTCGTCGGCGGCGGTTCCGCAAACTACGGGAACATTGCGAATGGACAGACGGTGCTTCAACAGGTCTCCTATACCGTGCCGGCGAACACTCCGTGCGGATCCTCGGTCGCAATGACCTTCAACGTCAATTCGAGCCTCGGAGCAACAAGCTTTGACCGAAGCCTGGTCACCGGCGCTCCGCAGTTCAACTTCTCACAGAACTTCGACGGCGTTACTGCACCGGCTCTCCCGGCAGGGTGGACCGCAGCACCGGTCCAGAACGGAACCAATTTTGTCACCGCAACTTTTAACGCTGACTCGGTCCCGAACGCTATGTTCGCTCTGAACCCTGCGACCGTCGGCGGTGGAACTGACCTGACCTCGCCTGAGATCGCGATCCAGGCAGCGGCGGGTCTTGTTACATTCCGCAACCGATACGACACGGAAGCCGGTTGGGACGGCGGCGTGCTCGAGATCAGCATTGCCGGCGGTGCCTTCCAAGACATCATAACGGCAGGCGGATCGTTCGTTCAGAACGGATACGTGGGAACGCTTGGGGCGAACGGAACGAACAACCCGCTCAACGGCCGCAACTCGTGGAACGGCAACTCCGGCGGATATATCGATACGGTCGTACGTATGCCGGCCGCGGCAGCGGGCCAGAATGTTCGCCTGAAGTGGCGGTTCGGTGCCGATGACAACACGGTCGGACAGGGCCCGAACCCGGGCTGGTACATCGACAATGTCCAGGTTGCCGGTTCCTATGCCTGTGCTCCGGTCACTCCTTCGACCGTAGCTCCATTCGATTATGACGGTGACGGCAAGACCGATATCTCGATCTTCCGTCCGGCAGTCGGCGAATGGTGGCATCTTCGGTCCTCGGACGGAGGTAATCGCGCGTTCCAGTTCGGTTCGGCGACGGATGTTCTTGTTCCGGGCGACTATACGGGCGACCTGAAGACGGACAATGCGTTCTATCGCAACGGCGAATGGTTCGTCATGCGTTCGAACGACTTCTCCTTCTACTCGTTCCCGTTCGGCACCGCGACCGACGTTCCGGCACCGGCTGACTTCGATGGTGACGGGAAGACCGACGCCGCTGTCTTCCGGCCGTCTTCGGGCGACTGGTTCATCCAGCGTTCATCCGACAATCAGGTCGTTGTGACGCAGTTTGGGGCACCGGGCGACCTGCCGGCCGCAGCCGATTATGACGGCGACGGCAAAGCCGATGTCGCGATCTACCGGCCCAGTGCCGGGCAGTGGTGGCTTAACCGCTCGACGGCAGGTGTTATCGCCTTCAACTTTGGAACCGCGGGCGACCGCATCGTTCCCGGCGATTACACAGGCGACGGCAAGGCAGATGTCGCGGTCTTCCGTGCCGGAACGTGGTACGTGCTCAGGTCGAATGACCTCTCGTTCTACTCGTTCCCGTTCGGCGCCGCGTCGGATATGCCTTCACCGGGCGATTACGACGGCGACGGTAAGATCGATGCCGCCGTGTTCCGGCCGACGGATACCAACTGGTATGTCCAGGGCTCGACCTCCGGAACGACGATCACGCAGTTCGGTGCTACGGGCGACAAGCCTGTTCCAGGTTCGTACGTAAGGCAGTAGGACGCTTTTGCGTCTGAATAGACAGGGGGCCGTCCGGGACCGGACGGCCCCTCTCTTTTTCGGCCATCTGGAAGATCGGCTTATGGACAGTCGATAAAAAATTCAAGAACCGACGCGGATCGACCACCCGTTGGAAGCCGGCGGTGTCGTCACTTTGACCGATCCGTTCCTTCAACGAGGCCGGAATGACAATTATTCTCAGAAATCGATTGACCAATCATTGAAAATCTGTTACTTTTCCACAATCTTAAATTAACGAAGGTTTTCACCGGCTTTTAGTTTGCATTTATCCACTTCGCAATTTTAACGTACACGTCCCTCATGGACCTGCACCATCGAGCAGTCTCCACGTGGTCGATAGGGTTTTTCCTCTGGTTTGATTTTTTCCATTCTGTAGTCTGATCGTGCTGTGATCGCAGCATGGTTATTTTTCTGTTTTGAAAAGCTTTAGGAGGGCTTTTAGATGCAACAAAAGAAGGAAACCGGGACGCACAAGGGTCTCTGGTTGAGTTTGTTTGTGTTGGCTCTGGTCGCGGCAGTCGCAATACTGCCGACCCAATTTGATTGGGAGGTGAAGGGCGCCGGAAAAGGACTTTTCCAGCGAACCGAGAGCCATGAACCGGGCTTAGAGAATTATGATATCCGCGAGCATAAGACCGTAGCGAACGAGGCACTTATGGCGCGGTTTCGCGAGGCGAACGGCAAATCCGCAGCTGCGGTAGCCGATATCCGTGACGGGTTTGTTCGCGGCGAAGAATCGCTCCGCACGCGGGTCCCCTCATTGAAGATCGAGTACAACCAGGACATTCGGATCCCTGAAGTGATCACCCCGGATGTTTGGAAGGCCGAGATCGAACGCCTTACCCCCGCAACCGACGCCAAGCGTTCAGAAGTGCTCCGCAACTTTGCGAAGCAGAATGCTGACCTCGTCGGCATGGAGCCGGGACAGCTTGACGGCCTGAAGGTGATCGCAGACTATGCGAACCCGCGCGGCAACATGGCGTTTGCCCAACTAAATCAGGAGATCAACGGTATTCCCGTATTCCGCGGCGAGATCAAGGCAGGTTTCACGATGAACGGCGAGATCATCCGCGTCATCAACAACCTTGCACCGGGCCTCGACTACGAGAGCCTTTCGACGGATTTCCGCGACCCGCTTTCGGCAGTTAAGGCAGCCGCAGGCCACATCAACCGTGATTCGGGCAAGATGGACCTGCGGGTAAATGAATCGGCATCTTCGGATCTGAAGACCGTATTCGGCACCGGCGACTGGGCAACCACCGCCGAGAAGATGTATTTCCCGACCGAGCCGGGCGTTGCAGTCCCGTCTTGGCGTGTACTGATCTGGGAACCGGTGAATGCGTACTACGTTATCGTTGACGCTGAGACCGGTGCGATGCTCTGGAGAAAGAACATCACCGAAGACCAGACGCAGTCGGCAACCTACAACGTCTATAACAACCCGAACGCTTACATCAAGCTTGCGGACAGCCCCGCACCGCTCTCGCCCGGACCCGTCGATCCGACGCTTGGCACGCAGGGAGCTATGGGAACGCGTACGAACGTAACCCTCATCGGAAACGAAGCACCGTACACGTTCAACAACAACGGCTGGATCACGGACGGCGCGAATATAACGGACGGCAACTACCTGCAAGCCGGTATTGACCGAGACGGCACAAACGGCGTCGACGCTCCGCAGACCGGAAACGGCAACCGCGTCTTCACGACCGGAACCGCCGGCGATCCGGGAGCTCCGAATCCGTGGAACCCGGCACCGGGCAACCCGGCACCGGGCGATGCACCGCTTGACCTGCAAGCTCAGCGCGGTGCTGTTATCCAAATGTTCTACGCGATGAACCGTTACCAGAGCGAAATGTATCGCCTCGGATTCACGGAACAGGCGTTCAACTTCCAGAACGATAACTTCGGCCGCGGCGGTACTGGTAACGACCGCGTTTCGGCTGAAGGCCAGGACTCTTCGGGTACGAACAACGCGAACATGTCGACGCCCGCCGATGGCGGCCGCGGCCGTATGCAGATGTACGTCTGGACCGGCCCGACGCCGGACTACGACGGTACCGCTGACGCGGAAGTGATCCTTCACGAAGTCACACACGGCCTTTCGAACCGCCTGCACGGTAATGCTTCGGGCCTTTCGACAAACATGGCCCGCGGTATGGGTGAAGGTTGGTCAGACTTTTATTCGTACACGATGCTTGCCGAGCCGACGGATCCGATCAACGGCATCTACACAACGGGCGGCTACGCAACGTATTTGATCTCTACCGGTTTCACCGGAAACTACTATTACGGCATCCGCCGTTTCCCGCGTGCCCCGATCGCGTTCCTCGGACCGAACGGCAAGCCGCATGCACCGCTTTCGTTCCGCCACCTGAACTCGAACTGTAACACCGAGATCGGCACACCGACTACGATCGGTACGATCAGCGCCTTCCCGCGCGGCCCGATCGGCGTTACCCAGTGCGACCAGGTGCACAACGCCGGTGAAGTTTGGAGCTCCGCCCTGTGGGAGGTCCGCAACCTTTTCGTAACCCGTCTCGGCTTCCAGAACGGCACCACGCGTGTCCTTCAGGCAGTTACTGACGGTATGAAGCTTGCTCCGCTTGGCCCGACGTTCCTTCAGGAGCGTGATGCGATCATCGCTGCTGCTTCGGCTCTCCCGGTCCAGCCGGAAGCGTCGGCAGACGTTGTTGACGTCCGCGAAGGCTTCCGCCGCCGCGGTATGGGCTTTAGCGCTGCCGTTATTTCGGCTTCGCCGGCTAACGTCACTGAAGGCTTCGACTTCCCGAACATTCAGGTCGTCAATCCTTTCTCCTTCAGCGATGCCGGTGGCAACAACAACGGTTATGCAGATCCGGGTGAACCGCTCGTTCTGAGCGTTTCGGTCACCAACACAACCGGTGCTGCAGTTACCGGCGTCGTCGTGAACGTAACGAATGGCGGAAGCGCCAACGTCGGTACGATCAATGACGGCCAGACCGTCGTGGCACAGCTTTCCTACACTGTACCTGCCGACGCCGCTTGCGGAAGCAATCACGTCGTAACGATCAACGCTTCATCCGCGATCGGTGCACAGGCTCCGGTACAGAGAAGCTTCACGATCGGCCAGCCGATCGGCGTTGTTCAGAACTTCGACGGCGTGACCGCACCGGCACTCCCCGCAGGCTGGACATCGACGCTGTCTGGTGTTGGAACTGGCTTCGCTACGGCGACGACCGCTCCGAGCAGCTCACCCAACTCCGTTTTTGCAGGCGATCCGCCGGCAGTCGGCCTCAGCGAGCTTGAGTCGCCGTCAATCCCGGTGACATCGGCAGCAGCGAAACTCAAGGTCAAGGTCAATCACAATACCGAGAATAATTTTGACGGTATGGTGCTTGAGATCAAGATCGGCGCGGGCGCCTATCAGGATGCTGTCGCGGCAGGCGGTACTTTCGCAGCCAACGGCTACAACGGAACGATCTCGACCTCCTTCGGCAACCCGCTTGGCGGCCGACAGGCATGGACCGGCAATGGTGGCGGTTATAAGAACGTCGAGTATAACCTTCCGGCAGCAGCGAACGGACAGAATGTCCAGTTCAAGTTCCGGATGGGTACCGACTCGTCCGTCAGCGGTGTAGGCGTTCATATCGATGACTTCGAAATGGTCAGCTCGTTCGTCTGTGCTCCGACTACTGCAACGGCACGCGGACGTGCTGACTTCGACGGCGACGGCAAGACCGATGTTTCGATCTTCCGCGGCAGCGAAGGCAACTGGTGGATCAATCGCTCGACGGGCGGACTCCTGGTTCTTAACTGGGGTATCGCTTCCGACCAGCTTGCTCCGCAAGACTTCGATGGCGACGGCAAGACGGATACCGCGATCTTCCGCGGCACCGTTGATCAGTCGCAGCCTGACTTCTACATCCTGAACAGCAACGGATTCACCTTCGCTGGTTCATCGTGGGGCGATCCGGGTGACGTGAACATCTCGGCCGACTACGACGGCGACGGCAAGGCGGATCGTGCTGTTTATCGCCCGTCCGACGGCAACTGGTACATCAATACCAGCAGCGACGGCGGCGGCATCGCGATCAACAACCCGGGCACCTCCCCGGCACCTGGCGACTATGACGGCGACGGCAAAGCCGACGGCATCATGTTCACCGGTTCCGCTTGGGTCGGCACGCTTTCTGGCGGCGGTTCGATGAACACTCCGTTCGGTGCAGCCGGCGACGTTCCGGTACATGGCTACTGGGATGCCGACAACAAGGTTGACCACGCTGTCTTCCGTCCGTCGAACGCAACGTGGTACATCCTCCGCAGCAGCGACCAGCAGGTCGTTATCCAGCAGTTCGGTATCACGACCGACATCCCGGCACCGGGCGATTACGACGGTGACGGCAAGGATGACATTGCTGTTTACCGTAATGGTACGTGGTGGATCAACCAGTCGTCTGGCTCGACCATCACGGTCGGATTCGGCAACTCGACCGACAAGGTTGTTGTCGCAGCAGCGAAGCCGTAAGGCTTCTTAGGACGCGGTGGTTCCCCGGAACTGCTGCGTGGTCTTTCTACAAAATGCCGGCTCTTTACGGGGCCGGCATTTTTCGTTGAGAGCTTGCAGGATTTGCGGCTCAATAGAGCAGTTCTTTGTTAGACTTTAGACAAGCATTCGACGTCATATTAGGTACTATTCCGAGCTATCAGGAGTTCAAACAGATGAAAGTGATCAAGACGAAGAGGCCGGTTCTTCGCATATTTGCGATTCTTGCCGCGGCGGTCATCGGGCTGGTCGGGCTATTGAACGGCACCGACGCCACGCAGGCGACTTACGCTTCGGCGTCAGGCCCTACGCCTTCCCACACTAATGCGCCGGGCGAAACGAACTGCACCGCTTGCCACGGCGACTTTCCCGTTAATTCAGGGGCCGGAAACGTCTTGATAACCGGTCTGCCGGCGAATTATCGTCCGGGGCAGACGATTCCCATAACGGTCACGGTCAACCAAAGCGACGCGGTGATATACGGATTTCAACTGACCGCCATCGACCGAAGCGGCGGCCGTGTCGGCACCTACACGCTGCCTGCGGGGAATCCGGCTGCTCTCCAGATCGATACGGGGCTCGTGAATAACATCGAGAGACGGTACGTTTCCCACACGGTCAACGGGACCACGCCGACGCAGTTCGGAACGAAATCGTGGACGTTCAACTGGACCGCTCCGAATCAGCGGGTCGGCAAGATCGGCTTCTATGTCGCCGGAAACGCCGCGAACAGCGACGGCGGGCCGGGCGGCGACTACATTTATACCCGCTCCGCTGCTTCGCTCTCGGGCTCGGCACTTTCGAACTTTGACGATGACGCATCCAGCGACCTCGCGGTCTTCCGCCCGTCGACCGGAGTTTGGTATTCGCTCAACAGCACGAACGATGGTTTTCAGGCGGTTCAGTTCGGGGCAGACGGCGACAAGATCGCTCCCGGCGACTATGACGGCGACGGAATTACCGACCGCGCGGTTTTTCGGCCGTCCACCGGCGTCTGGTACGTAATGAAGAGCACCGGCGGGTTTATCATCACACAGTTCGGTGCGACCGGTGACGTCCCGGTGCCCGGCGACTACGACGGCGACCTTAAGGCAGACGTTGCGGTTTGGCGGCCTTCAACGGGCGTGTGGTATATAGCGAAAAGCTCGAACGGTTCCTTTGACATCCGCCAGTTCGGCATTTCAACCGACAAGCCGACGCAGGGTGATTTCGACGGCGATGGCAAGACCGACCTCGCGGTTTGGCGGCCCGATACAGGCGTCTGGTACATATGGCGAAGCACTGACAGCGGGTATTCGATCTTTACCTTCGGCTTGAACGGCGACAAGCCGGTACAGGGCGATTTTGATGGCGACGGCCGCCACGATGCGGCAGTATTTCGACCGTCGAACGGTGTTTGGTACCTTCTTCGCTCAAGCGATGGGTTTTCCGCAGAGCAGTTCGGCTTTAGTAACGACGTTCCGGCTCCGGCGGATTTCGATGGTGACGGAAAGACGGACGTCTCCATTTACCGAGACGGCGTTTGGTATGTGCACCGGAGCAGCGACGCGGACTACACGATCGTCTCGTTTGGCGTCGCCGGCGATGATCCTGTGCCCACCGGATACATTGCAGATTAACCTGATCTCATCTCAAAACAGCGAAAAGCCCGGCTGAATTCTCAGCCGGGCTTTTTCGGAGGAAACAGAGCACCTTGGAATCTGCCCGATGTGCCGCAGCACAAGGCTGCCTTTTACATTACGGCTTGGCAGGGGCTTCCTGCGTTACCGGCTGTGCGACCGGAAGGACCGGAACGTTGGTCGTGGGTTCCGGGGTCTTACCCGAGTTCGAAACGGGGTTACCAAGCGGCACCGGCTGGATGATCGTTGCTGCCGGCTTCGTGCCTGAAGCACCCGGAGTTGCTACGTAGTCCGGACGATAGATCCTCGGCGTGATAAAGAAGAGGATCTCGTTCGTATTACGCTGAACGCCCTTACGCTTGAACAGGTTGCCGAGCAGCGGGATCCTTGAAAGTCCCGGTGTTCGGTCCTGGTTCTCACGCTCGTCGTCGAACAGTACGCCGCCGACAACCGTAGTGCCGCCATCCGGAACGATGACCTGCGTCTGCATCGACTGCGTATTGATCGCAGGAGGTGCACCCGAGACGGTTGCTGACGTCGAGCTGTTCTCTGCCACGACATCAAGCACGATCGTGCCGAGGTCGGTGATCTGCGGGGTGATCGCGAGTTTGAGCGGAACGTCAATGTATTCCGTCGTCGCAACGACCGCACCGCCTGCAGCTTGTCCGGGCTGGACCGTGGTGATCGGGATCTGAGTCTTGCTTTCGATAACTGCCTGACGGTTGTTCAGAGCGGTAACACGCGGGGTCGCGATGACCTTCGCCTGTCCTTTCTGCTCGCCAGCCGTGATCAGCATGTTTATCTGAGCTGTTCCGAAGACACCCGTGGTCAGGCCGATCGCGGTGTTGGCGATCTGGGATGCCATGCTGTTGTTGATCGTGCCGTTCGGGAAGGTCGGCGGGACGGGAAGTCCGACCGGAGCTTCAGGAAGCGTACCGCCGCCGATGCCACTGCCGCGTGCACCGAAGACGAATGCCGAAAGCTGGACGCCGACGTCGCGGCTGAAGTTGCGGGTCGCAACGACGATGCGTGCCTCGATCTCGACCTGCGGTTCAGGCTGGTCAAGGATCGCGACCAACTGTCGGATCGCGTCAATATTCTCGCGGACATCGGTGATGATCAGCGAATTGCTGCGTAGGTCGACCTCGACCGAGCCGCGGCGTGAAAGGCGCTTGCTGACGACCGGAAGAAGTCCTTCGTTCTGTGCACCGGAACCGCCGGCACCGCCTGAGGCACCACCGCGTGACGAACCGCCGCCGCCTGCACTTGATGAGCTTGAGCTGGTTCCGCTCGACGTCGACCCGCGGCCGATGTTGCCAACGGCACGTGCGTAGTTCAAGCGGATGAATTCAGTGTAGAGCGGTGACGTGTCGAGCTGTGATTCGCGAACCCTATTAAGGATCTCCTGCTCGGAGGCCAGGGCCTTAGAGTCGGCGACGCGAAGGATATTGCCGTTGACCTGGACGCCTAGTTCCTGCGAACGGAGGACAGAGTCAAGAGCGATATTCCAGGGTACTTCGCTGACGTTGACCGTAACAGGCACTGCCTTAACGGACTTATCGATAACGAAGTTCACCCCGTACTGCTCGGTGATGTAGTTGAGAATGTCGCGAACGTCGGCATTCACAACGTTGAGATTGATCGGCTCGCCGACAAACCCGGGGTCGCCGTACATCTTGCCCTGCTGACGCGGGTCGGTCTTTTGACCTGAGACCACGATACCGAGCAATGCTACTAGAAGAACTGCGATCGCTGCTTTTCTGAAGCTACCGCTAAGATTGAGAAGAGAATTCATGTTTCCTCCGTTGCAAGATACATCCGGCCTTACAAACTGCGTAGAGGCGGTATGTGCTGAATTACTTTCGTAATTGCGGCCCGGCATGAAACATCCCGCCGGGCCAGAAACTGGTTGTTACTTATTGCTTTTCGCGACCCGGACGGGACGCTTGCCGGCCTTGGCAGGAGCATCGGCGGGAGCCGTTGCGGGCTGGCTGTTCATTTCGTCGAGGTAGGAGACGACCGGGCCGGCAGCCGCCACAGGCGGAACGCCCGGTGCCGCAGGCTGAGGAGCCGACGACGCGACCTGTGCGTCCGCCGGTGCCGTGCCCTGGATCTGTTCGCGGTCGGAATATGCCTTGAGCGGTTTGTTCTCGACCGAAGCGACGAATTTGCCGTTGCTCATCTTCGTCACTTTCCTGAAGACCAGTCTGTTCTCTTCGACCGCTACGAGCTGGCCGTCAAAGAACTTCTCACCCGGATAGATCGTGTAAGAAAGCTTGATCGGAGTTGCCTCGACCATCGCAGCATAGCCGCGCGGCGTGCGGAAGATGCCCGTTACCGACATTTCGTTGAGCGTCAGGACGCTGGTGACCCGCGGTACCGGACGGCCGTTGGCAACTGCGTTCTCGCGGACCTGCTTGTAGTAAGCGATACGCTGCTCGATCGGCGGGGCTCCGGCATTGACCACTTCGGTTTTGGCCGACCCCTTTCCGCCGGTGCCGACGCCCGTAGTTTTGGGCTTCTCACGTGCCCAGCCGGGCTTGGCGAACGGATCGCGTGCCTGGCCGTTGGCCTCGGTGAAATGACCGCTTACGATCATTACGCCTGCCGCGGCAAGACTCAGGCTCAGTAGTCGGATGATCTTCGATTTGTTCATCATGGCTTTATCTCTCTGGGGTTAGCTAAGTAGTGGGGACGCGTTACTTGGCGGGTGCAGGTGCTGCTGCCGGGGCGGCGGGTGCTGCGCCGGGTTTAGCCGGTGCGGCTTTGCCCTTGGGGCCTTTCTTTTTGGCTTCCTCGGCCTGCTTTGCGGCGAGTGCCTCGGGATCAGCGTAGTAAGCGGTCAAAAGGAATTGGGCATGAAGGGTCTTCTCAGCCGTCTGCTTGTCCAGCTGATTGATCTTGAAGTCCGAGATCGAAACGATACGCGGAAGTTTCGCCATCTTGTCGAAAAACTCGCGAATATTATTGAAATTGCTGTCAACCTCGACCTCGACCGGCTTGGCCATGATGGTCTCCTGCATCGTGTCGTCACGCGGTGAGAACCGCATCACCATCAGCCGCGACTCGCGAGCGTTGTCCTGGAGGCCCTGAAGCACGTTGGTGATCTCACGCTGTTCCGGCAGAAGGACCTTGAGCTCTTCGTATTCAAGCGACTTGCTGGCGTAGAGTGCTCGGAACTCGTTGATACGCTGCGTTGCGACACGAGCGGCCTCGTTCTTTGCGGTCAGCTGTGCGATCTCTTCGTTCAGCTTGGCCACTTCGGCCCGGGTTTCGCTGGTAACGAAGTACCAGACCGTCAGGTATAACACAGCAGCAACGCTGACGAGGACAAGCAGTTGGAACTGCCATTTCAGGTTTTTGAGTTTCTCAATCATGGTGGTGTCCTTCTATTTCGTAGGGTCGATCGGGTCGATGGACAAAAGAAGTTAGTTCTTTGCGACCTGTGCGGGAGTGGCCGGGCTGGTAGCACTGGCAGGCGTTGTTGTCGCGGCGGCGGTGGTAGCGCCTGGTGTCGCAGCACCGGCAGCCTTCGAGGGCGTATAGGCGGCCTTGATCGTGAAGTTCACGACATTCACCTTCGGCTTTTCGCCGCCCGTCGTGGCGGAAGCAAGCTGATTGTCTACCTCGGCACGCTGGGTCTCGATGTTCAGGTTCGAAAAGAGGCCGTTAGAAAACTCGAGGCTGCGGCCAAATTGCGTAACCACGGACTCGTCAGGCGAGTTTCCGGAGATCACCAACTGGTCGCCGGCCTGCTCGATGCTCTTGAGGTAGAGGCCCGGAGTCATTGCAAGGCGTTCGCGAACCGCTTCGAGCACCGCACTAGGACCACGCTGCTCTTCGCGGAGCTTCTTGATCGCCGCGATACGCTGATCAATATTCTGGATCTTGGTCTCGAGCTCTTTCTGCTCCTTCATGACGGCTTCGAGCTCGACTGCGATCTGCTTCTGCTCGGCAAGGCGGCGGTCCGCATCGGATTTTGCCATCTGCGAGCTGATCACATCCCAACCTACAACCGCGAGGAAGAGGAAACCGACAGCAAGTGACATCAACAGAAGCCTTGAAGCGGCGCTGCCGACAGTTTGGTCGACGGCGGCAACTGCTCCGCCCTGACGTTCAGTGACTGAATTCAGTAGGTTTACTTTGATCATGGTTAAATTACTCCCCTCAATGCCAGACCAACGGCAACCGCCATTTCGGGCATGATCTCACTGAGGTAATCTTGATCGAACTTGCGTGAATCGACCTTGATGCTGCGGAAGGGGTCAAGCACTTCGACCGGAAGGTCAAGGCGTGCTGAAAGATCGCGGGCGAGGCCCTTTAGTTTCGAGCCGCCGCCGGAGATAAGGATCTTCTGGACGGCCGTCTGGTTATCGTCGCTGGTTGCACGATAGAAATCGAACGTCTTCTGGATCTCCATCGCGATGATCTCGGTGACGTTGTTGAGCAGCGGTGCAACGGCGGCGTCATCAACACCTTCCGCTGCGTTGGCCGCACCACGCTTCATCGCTTCGGCCTGCTGGTAGCTGACGCCGAGGCTCCGCTGAAGAACGTCCGTGAACTGGTTTCCGCCGACGGTGATGTCACGCGAGAACAACGAACGCGTGCCCTTGACGATGTTTACGTTCATCGTAGAGGCACCGATGTTCAGGAGCGTGACGACCTGTGAGTCGCTCGGCTGGTAGTTGAGCTCGTAGCAATTTTGCAGTGCAAAGGTGTCGACGTCGATGACTGCCGGCTCCTTGCCTGCGAACTGGACCGCCTGGCGGACGTTGTCGATACGCTCGCGTTTGCAGGCAGCGATAAGCACCTGCGTCGCGTTGTTGTCCGAAGCAGTGATCTGATAGTCGAGGCTGACATCGGCGAGGTCGTAGGGAATGTGCTCTTCGGCGTGCCAGTCGATGGATTCTTCAAGCTCCTCAGCACTCATCGGCGGAAGAACGATATTCTTGATAATGACCGAGTGTCCGCTGACGCCGGTGACAACACGTTCGGTATTCACGCCGTTGCTGGAACAAACATTCTGTATAGCGTCTGAAACGGCCGTCAGCTCCATGATCTGGCCATCGATGATGGTCTGGTCAGGGAGGTTTTCGAAACCGAGACTTACGAGATTAAGATTGCCAGCCTTACCGTCGATCTCGACCATCTTGATCGAGCTCGATCCGATATCGAGGCCGGCTACGCTTTTCTTCTTACCGAACAGCATTTTCTTATTGCTCCTTTGCGGCAGGGATTGCCAATGTAGTGGTCTTGAGGATTGTTTGAATCATCGAAACGGAACGTGTTTCTAACACTTTCGAAGGATCTTTGCCACCAGGTGAATTACAGCATCGGAAGGGGACGATCTTTGACAGGACAACTGAAGGTAGTGACAGTCGTACGTTCCGTTTCGGATGTTCGAGACGCCTAATATCTGCGTCGCGGATGTTGTATTTCAGATCAAGATTCGCATCGGGTGGCGAAGGGTGAACGGTTACTAAGTACCGCCAAGAATCAAAATTACAGGAATGCTTAACATCTGTCAACAGTTTTTTGCATTGTTTTACGCAGAACGACAGAAAAGCGTTCAAGGGTTGGAAGATATTCGGTCAGAATGACTTAAACAGCGAGGCCGCTCGGTTAGAAGGATTCGGCAAATAGCGTCATATCGAACGAGAAACGGTCATTTTTTAAGTTCCATTTTTGCGATCGACTCGAGATGAACTTCATCGGGGCCGTCCGCAATGCGCAGCGTTCTTGCGTACATATAAAAGGACGCAAGCGGCGTGTCCTGACAGACGCCGGCACCGCCGAACGCCTGGATCGCGCGGTCGATCACCATTTCAGCCATTTTCGGCACAACCGCTTTAATGGCAGCGATCTCTTTGCGGGCGGCCTTGTTCCCTGAGGTATCCATCAGCCACGCGGTCCTGAGAACCAGCAGCCTCGCCTGGTCGATCGCGAGGCGGCTTTCGGCTATCCAATTTCGTATAACACCCTGATCTGCGATCGCCCGGCCGAACGCAACGCGAGACGCCGCACGCTCGCACATCAGCTCGAGTGCCCGTTCTGCCGAGCCGATCAGCCGCATGCAATGATGAACACGCCCGGGCCCAAGCCGGCCCTGTGCGATCTCGAAACCGCGGCCTTCGCCCAGCAACAGGTTCGTTTTCGGCACACGCACGTTTTCGAAAGTTATCTCAGCATGGCCGTTCGGCGCGTCGTCGAAACCGAATACGTTCAGCATTCTTTCAACGCGAACACCGTCGGCATTCATCGGGACGAGAATCATGGACTGCTGCAGGTGCTTCGGTGCTGTCTCGTCCGTCTTGCCCATAAAGATCGCCAGCTTGCAGCGGGCGTCGCCGGCACCGGTCGACCACCACTTGCGTCCGTTGAGGACGTAGTCGTCGCCGTCGGCCTTTATCGAAGCCTGGATGTTTGTTGCATCGCTGGAGGCGACGTTCGGTTCGGTCATCGCAAAGCACGAACGGATATCGCCATTCAGCAGCAGCGTCAGCCATTCGGTTTTCTGTTCCTCGGTGCCGTATAAGTGCAGCACCTCCATATTTCCCGTATCGGGTGCCGAGCAATTAAAAACCTCTGCGGACCAGACGACGCGGCCCATTATCTCAGCAAGCGGAGCGTATTCAAGGTTGGTGAGGCCGGATTCAGCGGGAAGGAACAGATTCCAAAGCCCCTCGGAGCGGGCCCTCAACTTCAATTCTTCGATCAATTCGAGGGGTTTCCAGCGGTCACCGTCAGCGATCTCTTCGTGATAACGACTTTCGTTCGGGTAGACGTGCTCCTCCATGAAGTCCCCGAGCCGTTTTTGCAGTTCCACCGTTTTTGCTGAATAATCGAAGTCCATATTTGCTCGACAGATTAACACAGTTTCCACGCCGCCCGAGATGGCAGAGACCACCAAGATCAGAGAAGGCGAAGAGCTCGATACCGACCGGCTCGGCAGCTATCTGCACGCCCGGCTCGACTCGAACAACCATCCGATCGCGATCGAACAGTTCCCTGCCGGAAGCTCCAATCTCACTTATCTTGTTAAGGCCGGAGGCGAAGAACTCGTGCTTCGCCGCCCGCCTTTCGGAAACGTGGTCAAGACCGCCCATGACATGCGGCGGGAGTTCGACGTGTTATCAAAACTTTCGGCCGTTTATTCGCCCGCCCCGAAACCGATCTTGTTTTGCGACGACACCGAGGTTATCGGCTCGGAGTTCTATCTGATGGAACGCCGGCGTGGGATCGTGCTCCGCGGTAAGGTTCCGGAGATACTAGCTGATTCGGAAGAGCTTCAGCGGGAAGTATGCAGAAGTTTCATTACGAACCTGGCGGCTCTGCACACGCTTAACTACAACGATGCCGGGCTCGCGCAACTGGGCAGGCCTGAAGGATATTGCCGGCGACAGGTCGAGGGATGGACGAAGCGGTATTTTGCGACAAAGACCGACGAGTGGGCGGAGCTTGAGAATGTGATCGCCTGGCTCAACGATAATATTCCGGGTGAATCCGGTGCATCACTGATCCACAACGATTACAAGTTCGACAACGTGATGCTCGACCCCGCGGACCTCACGCATATCACGGCGGTGCTTGACTGGGAAATGGTGACCATCGGCGACCCGCTAATGGACCTCGGCACGACGCTGGGTTATTGGATGTCACCGCAGTTTGGCGATGAGTTGATGAACATGCCCTTCAACCCGAAGCTGCTGATGGCGAACATCACCCGGAAGGACTTGGTCGAAATGTATGAAGCCGCCTCAGGGCGAGAGCTTCCCGACATGCTCTTCTATTACGTTTTCGGCACTTTCAAGATAGCCGTTATCGCACAGCAGATATACGCCCGCTACGCGAAAGGGCTGACCAAAGATCAACGCTTTGCGAAGTTCAATCGATTTGTCGCAGCACTCGGGCGTATCGCAGCGACCGCAGTCGCACGCGGCTCAATCTGAGAGCACCCATCGTTCTATATGAAACTCACACTCGCGGCCCTGGTACTATTCTTCATCTTGCCGCTCATCGCGTTCTCGCAGACCGCTCACATCCGCGTCAATCAAGCCGGTTATCTGCCGAATGAACGAAAGGTCGCGATAGCGTTCGCAAACGAACCTCTGGACGGCGGGTTCGTCGTCAAGAATATTGCATCTGGCCGAAGTGTTTTGCGCGGCCGCATTCGCAGCGTCGCGGCTCCTTCATGGGGCAGCGCGTTCTCGCACTATCACGAACTCGATCTTACAAAGCTTCGGTCGCCCGGACGATATGTGATCGAACTCGACGGCGGCAAAGCCGTCTCCCGCGAGTTCGCTATCGGAGCATATCCGGGCTATCAGGAAGATCTGCTTTTCTTCATGCGGCAGCAGCGCTGCGGTTATAACCCTTTCCTAAAAGAGACGTGTCACCTGCAGGATGGAAAGTCGTTCTACGCGCCGTTCCCGGATGAGACCTTCGTTGACGCTACGGGCGGATGGCACGACGCGGGCGACCAGCTGAAGTATCTGATCACGGCGAGCAATGCGACGGCACGGATGATACTTGCCTATGAGCTTGAGCGGGAAAAATTTGGCGACCTTGTCGATGACCTTGGCCGGGAGACTCCGAACGGCGTTCCGGATGTTCTCGACGAGGCTTACTGGGGACTTGTTTGGATCCACAAACTGCATCCGCGTGCGGACCTGCTGATACATCAGGTAGCCGACGACCGCGACCACCGCGGTTTCAAGCTCCCGAGCAAGGACAACGCGGATTATGGCTGGGGCAAGAACAGTTTCCGGCCCGCATATTTTGCTGACGGCAAACCGCAGGGCCTCAGCAAATGGAAAAGCCGCTCGACCGGAGTCGCGAACATTGCGGGCAGGTCGGCGGCCGCGATGGCAATGGCATCGCGCATCTGGAAGCGGGACCTCGGACGCGACAGCTTTGCCGAGAAATGTTTGCGAGCCGCCGAAACGCTCTACGAGATGGGTAAAAGGCAAGAAGGATTCCAGCAAGGCAACTCCTTCGGTGCACCTTATCGTTACAACGAGGACACATGGGCCGACGACATGGAGTTCGCGGCCGCCGAGCTTTACAAAGCCACAAACAAGCGGATATATCTGGACGACGCGATCCGCTACGCAAAGATCGCCGGCACAACGTCCTGGATGGAATTTGAGGATTCATCCATGGGCGAGCAGATGTCACGGCATTACCAGATGTATCCGTTCACGAACGTCGGTCATTTTGTGCTTTATCCACTCGTCGATGCGAAGACGAAACGCGAACTTGCCGGTTATTATCGGAGCGGGCTCGAGAAGATCGTTGCGAGGGCGAAGACAAACCCTTACCGTGTCGGCGTTCCGTTCCTGTGGTGCTCGAACAACCTGGTCGTGAACTTTATCACCCAGGCTCATCTGTACGAACGGATGACCGGCAATAAACGCTATCGCAATGCGATATCCACTCACCGCGATTGGCTGCTTGGGCGTAATCCGTGGGGCACCTCGATGTTCGAAGGCCTGCCGAAAGGCGGAGAGCTTCCGGAAGACACACACCTGCCGACGACACAGCTTTTGAAGACACAGGTTCGCGGCGGGCTGGTCGACGGGCCGATCGCCGCAACGACCTATAATGGACTTATAGGCATCAAGCTCAACGCCCCGGACGAATTCGCCGCCTTTCAGCCGCGAGACGTCGTGTATCACGATGACGTCGGCGATTACGCGACCAATGAACCAACGATGGACGGCACAGCGGATGCGATCTTGATGATGGCGTTGTTCAGCGAAGTTGCGAGGAAGCCGGCACGTGCGTTGACTACCTCAAAACAGGTCGATCGGTTTACCTATGTCGAGGGCGGGATCATCCGAGGTGACAAGGGATCGAAGCGGATGGCTCTCATTTTCAGCGGTGACGAATTTTCGGAAGGCGGCATCACAATAGCGGATGCGCTCGCAAAGCACGGCGTAAAGGCCTCATTCTTTTTCACCGGCCGCTTTTACCGCGATAAACAGAACCGAAAGCTTATTGTCCGCTTGAAGAAAGACGGGCATTACCTCGGTCCGCATTCGGGCGCTCATTTGCTTTATGCGGACTGGACCGACCGCGGCAAGACACTTGTCACCCGCGAGCAGTTTGAGAAGGACGTGAATGATAACTTTGAGCCAATGGAGCGTTTCGGTATGGATCGCAGAAAGTCACGATTCCTCCTGCCGCCCTACGAATGGTACAACCGGGAGATCGCCGACTGGACCGAGGCGATGGGATATACCATCGTGAACTTCACACCCGGTACCCGCTCGAATGCAGACTACACGACCGATAACGACAAGAATTACATCTCGAGCGATGACATCATGAAACGCATTCGGGAGTACGAGGCGAAGGACCAGGACGGGCTGAACGGCTTCATCCTGCTCACGCACATTGGGTCAGGCCCGAAACGGACCGATAAATTTCACCGGAAGGTCGATGGGTTGATCGAGTGGTTAAAGGCTGAGGGCTACAAGCCGGTTCGCATCGACGAACTGCTCTTGAATGTGGACGGCAATACTGGCTGAAAACGACGCGGGTTCAATTCGGCTTCGATCCGGTATCGGACTCCTTTACGACATGAGTCCATACGTACTGGTCCTTGGACTTTATTAGGGTGCTGGTGCTTTTCTTACTGTCGATATAGATCTGGGTAAAGTACGGTTTGTAATACCAGACGAAAAAGATCGCTCCAAGTGAAGGCTTGTCCATTTCCTTGAAATCAAGCCAGATCTCACGCGGCGGCGAGGACCTGAACCCTCGAAATGCCGTTTGAAAATAGCTCTCGTCTTTTAATATCTTTGTTCCCGCGGCGTCGATCGTGTATATCCCTTCCCCGCCATAAACGGCCACACCGTTCGTCTGAAATGCCGGAAGCAGCCAAACCGAGAAGCTATTGTCCGCGTTTCGTCGGATGTACTGGTTGAACCGCGGAGAACCCTCGGGGATCTGGGTTAACAGCCTGGCTCGTGCGGTGGACAATGCTTTGGCGTGGGTGTCGAGAAATTCCTTCTCCAACTTAGCGGTCGAGGCGACGATCTTTTCCGCGTCGTCCATCTCGTAATGAAAGACCTTCTCGTATCCGGAACTCACCAGCTTTCCATATACAGCATGCCACTTATTGTTCTTATCTTTGAAGGCAAACCACTCCTCGCCCAACCGCTCGAGTTCTTTTTTATCCTGCTGCATGACAACGTCGGTCGTTTTCCACGCGACATTGTCATACTCGACGAGAAACTGAGCGGTCTCGAACTTCTTTTCAAAGTCGATGACGTCAAATTCAGGAGCGGAAACTGCAGCTTTCTGGGCATTAGAGGCGATCGCAAAGGATAATGCACCGATCACGGCAATGAGGTACTTCATAGGATACGTCCTGTGGGTCGAACAATTTATTTGTGCAAGAAACACGTTAACTACGATGCCGTCCGGTCACGCCAGGTTTGCGGGTTGGTTCCGTCGTCGCGGCGTTCCATTGTTATTGCTCCCGGCGAAGGGCAGACAAGGGCGCATAGGTTGCAGCCGACGCATTCTTCTTCGATAACGCGCGGATAGCGTTGGCCGTTGGATTCGACGAACTCAAAGCTCTGGTGGGCGCCGTCCTCGCAGGCGACGTAACAGAGGTTACATCGGATGCACTTGTCTTCGTTAACGTGGGCCTTGACGATGTAGTTCAGGTCCAGGTTTCCCCAATCGGTCACGCGGTTTACCGAGCGGCCGATGATCTCATTGATCGAGGCAAATCCCTTTTCGTCAAGGTAATTATTGAGTCCATCGATCATGTCCTCCACGATGCGGTAACCGTAATGCATCACCGCGGTGCAGACCTGTACGTTGCCCGCCCCGAGCAGCATGAACTCGACCGCATCACGCCAAGTGGAAATTCCACCGATGCCGCTGATCGGGATATTGAATTCCGGATCGCGGGCGAGTTCAGAGACCATGTTGAGTGCGATCGGCTTTACGGCCGGGCCGCAATAGCCGCCGTGGGCCGCCATGCCGTTCACGTTCGGATGCGGCACCATCGTGTCGATATCGACGCCCATGATCGAATTGATCGTGTTGATCAACGAGACTGCATCTGCACCGCCGTTCATCGCGGCTTTCGCGGGCGGCAGGATGTTCGTTACATTCGGCGTGAGCTTTACGATCACAGGGATCTCAGCGACTTCCTTGACCCACTCAGTGACCATACAAGTGTATTCCGGCACCTGGCCCATCGCGGCTCCCATTCCGCGTTCGCTCATGCCGTGCGGGCAGCCGAAATTAAGCTCAAAGCCGTCGCAGCCTGTGTCCTGTGAGCGTTTGACGATCTCGTGCCACGCCTCGCGTTTTGATTCGACCATCAAAGAGATGATGACGGCGTTATTCGGATACTTTTTCTTGCACTCGTAAACCTCTTTCAGGTTTACCTCGAGCGGACGATCCGTGATCAACTCAATGTTGTTGAGCCCGATCATCCGCATCGCCCCATGGTCGATGGAAGCAAGCCGCGACGAGACGTTCACGATCGGTTCGCCGAGCGTTTTCCAAACCGCCCCGCCCCAACCCGCGTCAAAGGCGCGCTCGATCATCGAACCCATGTTCGTCGGCGGAGCCGAAGCCAGCCAGAATGGGTTGGGCGACTTAATACCTGCAAAATTTATCGATAGATCAGCCATCCCTCAGCGAATCTCAGTAGCCTGTTCCGCTACCATTTGCCAGCGTCCGTCGCGCTTTACGAAAACAGCGGTGTATCTTTCCACGAATGTGAAATCTTTTCCGTTGTCCTTTCCCTTCGCAGTAAAACGGCCGGTTACGACGGCCGTGTTACCGTAAAGCTTGACTCGAATATCGTCGCTCTTGCCCGATTCGAAAGTAAGCCTTCCAGACCGCACGCGGTCGATCTCGCCTTTCTTGTCGGAGACAGTTCCGTCCGCGCCTGTGAATATAAAATCGTCGGCAAGGATCTTTGCGTAAGCGTCCGCGTCTCGGGCCACGATCGCACTATCAAAAGCGAGATTCGCTGCCAGCACTTCTCGCTCGGCCTTCGACTGTGCCGAAGCGGTTAACGCCAGCGCTATCACGGCCGACGCCAAATAGAGTACTTTCATTCATTCCTCCCGTTCCGAAGCTAAAACGTTCCCGGCCTATCCTCGACCGGCATTATGTTCTCGGCATCCGGCTCCGGGTAGTGTTCTATTCCCGGTGCCGGATGTTCGGGCTCCTCCTCGTGTTCGTTCTCGAGTTCCGGAAGATCGCTTTCGGGTTCTTGGTCAATATCGTTTCTCTGCATATTTCCTACTATCACGGATAAGTGTACTGAGCCTGAATGCCGAGCGGGATGCCGAGTCCCCAATAGACGATCAGGAATATGATCCAGACCACCAGGAACGTCACCGTGTACGGAAGCATTAACGACACAAGCGTGCCGATCCCGGTGTTCTTCACATAACGCTGGGCGAAGACGACGACCAGCGGGAAATAGGGCATCAGCGGCGTGATGATATTCGTCGTCGAATCACCGATGCGATACGCGGCCTGGGTAAGCTCGGGCGAAATAC
>JAUCQE010000593.1 GCA_030372865.1 Pyrinomonadaceae bacterium | reverse complement strand
GCGGACCGCTAACGAGGAATACAAATGGTTAAGACAATGAAATTGAACAACTTTTCTCGCATCGCAACAGTTCTTCTTGCAGCAATTGTAATGATCGGTGCCGCATGTAGCGGTCAGAAGATGGGCGATTCCGCAAACACGCCTGCGACCGGCGGCTCTTCGCAGCTGACGGGTTCAGGCTCGACTTTCGTTAAGCCGATAATGGACAAATGGACGAGCGAGTTCGGTAAGGCAAATCCAACTGTGAAGATCGACTATCAGGGTACGGGCTCCGGAGCAGGTATCAAGGCGATCCAGAATCAGACCAGCGACTTCGGAGCTTCCGATGCGGCAATGAGCAATGACGAACTTGCCGCTGCCAAAGGCGGTGAGATCGTCCATATCCCGGTCGTGCTCGGAGCGGTTGTGCTAACGTACAACCTGCCTGAGGTCAAAGAGCCGCTGAAGCTCACGCCCGAGCTGATCGCCGACATTTATCTCGGCAAGATCAAGAAGTGGGATGACGAGAAGATCAAGAAAGAGAATCCGGGCGTTGCACTTCCGGCGGCTGACATTACACCGGTCTTCCGTGCGGACGGCAGCGGAACCTCTGACGTCTTCACTGATTTTCTCTCCAAAACCGTTCCTGAGTGGAAAGAAAAGGTCGGTCGCACAAAAAATCCTCAGCTGCCCCAGGGCGTCGGTATCGGCGGCAAAGGCAACGAGGGCGTGATGGGCCAGGTAAAGAATACTCCGAACACGATTGGCTATGTCGAACTCACCTTCGCCAAAGCGAACAATCTTCCCACCGCGCTGATCCGTAACGCAGCCGGGAACTTCATTGAACCCACCAGCGACACCGTTTCTAATGCAGCGGCCGGCATGACCGACGAAATGCCGGAAGATCTTCGCTACGAGATCACCAACGCAGATGGAGCAGACGCCTACCCGATCGCAGGCATCGTTTATGTCCTTGCCTACAAAGACCAAAAGGACGGGACGAAAGGAAAATCGCTTGTTGACTTCCTCTGGTGGGCAACGCACGACGGCGAGAAGTTCCTGAAGGAACTTCATTATGCTCCGCTTCCGGCGGGCTTGGTACAAAAGGTCGAGGGCAAGATCAAATCCCTGACAAATGCCGGTAAGCCGCTTCGCCAGTAACGGCTATTTTCTGAACGAGGCAAAGTGGCAAGCACCGGTACATTAGGCGATAAGGTCTATCGCACGGCACTTTTGATCGCGGCGTCGAGCATTCCGCTCCTCGTCGCCGCGATCCTGTTCATGATGTTCAGGAATTCGATGCCTACGATCGAGAGGTTCGGCATCGGATTCCTGTTCGGACGTGAATGGGTGCCGGCGCAAGAAGCCTTTGGTGCTCTACCGTTCATTTACGGTACGATCGTCTCCTCGCTGATAGCATTGCTGCTCGCAGTCCCAGTCTCGCTCGGTATTGCGGTTTTCCTGGTAGAGCAGGCTCCACGGGGCATCGCCCGGCCGATCGCCTTCATGATCGAATTGCTGGCAGCGATTCCGTCCGTCGTTTACGGCCTTTGGGGCATTTTCGTCCTTGCCCCGTTCATCCGAAATTACCTCGGCCCTGTTCTTCAGGACACTCTCGGATTCTTGCCATTTTTCCAGGGACGCCTGACCGGGATCGGAATGCTCACTGGCGGTATCATCCTGGCCATTATGATCACGCCGATAATCACGGCGGTGGTCCGCGATGTCCTCGAAGCGGTTCCGACGGCCCAGCGCGAGGCAGCACTTGCTCTTGGTGCCACGCCGTGGGAAAAGACAGTCATCGTGCTTGGGAATGCAGCGTCCGGTATCGCCGGTGCAGTTGTTCTTGGCCTTGGCCGTGCGATCGGCGAAACGATGGCGATCACGATGGTCATAGGCAATTCGCCGCAGATATCGGCGTCGCTGTTCGAACCGGCGTACACTATCGCCTCCGTGCTGGCGGCAAACTTCGCGGACGCGACCGAAGAGATCTACTTGAGCGCGTTGATCGAAATGGGCCTCGTGCTTTTCCTTGTCACCTTGATCGTCAATGCACTCGCGAAACTCCTGATCCTTAGCGTGGCAAGGAGGTCGCAGGCCTAGCGGCCGAACTTGTATGTCTGCGTCATCCGTCCACCGGAATAGGAAGATCGTCAACAGCGTGATGACGAGTCTCACAGCGATATGTGCCGTGCTCGTAACGTCCGTGCTGCTAATAATCGTCGGCTATATTACGGTCCGTGGAGTTTCATCACTGAGCATTGAGTTTCTGATCGATACGCCAAAGCCGGTCGGCGAGGGCGGAGGCATTGGAAACGCGATCGTTGGGTCGGCAATGATGACGCTGCTCGCGGCAGTGATCGGATTGCCGACCGGGATCGCTGCCGGGGTATATCTGGCGGAGTTCGGCCGCGGCTGGTACGGCAGCACTGTCCGGTTTGTCGCGGATACTCTGATCGGCACTCCGTCAATCATCATCGGTATCTTTGTCTATGCCCTTGTCGTCATTCCGATGGGCAGGCAATCGGGACTTGCGGGCGGGCTCGCACTCGCGGTCATCATGATCCCGATCGTTGCTCGAACAACCGAAGAAATGATCCGGCTTGTGCCGCAGTCGATGAGGGAAGGGGCTCTAGCCTTAGGAGCACCTGAGTGGCGCGTGTCGTGGAACATCGTACTGCCGGCAGCGGCTTCGGGCATTGCAACAGGTGCCATGCTTGCCATTGCCCGCGTCACCGGAGAAACGGCACCGTTGCTCTTCACGGCATTGAACAGCCGTTTTTATAATCTTTATCTTGATCAGCCCATGTCATCGTTGACGGTGCAGATATACAATTACGCGACGGGCCCATTCGAGGTCGAGCACGCAATGGCCTGGGCGGCGACGCTTCTGCTGGTGGGTTTGATACTTACGATCAACGTTATCGTCCGCTTTATGACGCGGAAAAAGTTTTAAGAAAGGCGAATCATTTTAGGTTTTTATCATCGAGAATCGATGTCAAATAAGATCAGCGTTTCAAATCTGGATTTTTACTACGGTGCTGCACAGGCACTGCACGGCATCACGCTCGAGATCCCGAGCCGCGAGGTGATGGCGTTCATCGGCCCGTCTGGCTGCGGAAAATCGACGTTTCTCCGTACGCTTAACCGCATGAATGACACGATCGCGGGAGCGCGCGTCGAAGGCGAGGTGCTGATCGACGGCGACAACATTTATGCTCCCGGAACGGACGTCGTTGCACTTCGCCGAAAGGTCGGGATGGTCTTCCAAAAGTCGAATCCGTTCCCGAAGTCGATCTTTGAGAACGTGGCGTACGGCATCCGCATCAACCGTATCCACAACGACAAAGCGGACTTGAACGACCGCGTCGAAAAGGCTCTTCGCGATGCGGCTCTCTGGGAAGAGGTAAAGGACCGCCTCGACAAATCGGCCTTCGGGCTTTCCGGCGGCCAGCAGCAGCGTCTCTGCATCGCTCGTGCAATGGCGGTTCAGCCGGAGGTGATCCTGATGGACGAGCCCGCGTCGGCACTCGACCCGATCGCGACGCAAAAGATCGAAGAACTCGTCGTTGAGCTCAAGCGCGATTACACGATCGTGATCGTAACGCACAACATGCAGCAGGCGGCACGCGTCTCTGACCGCACGGCGTTCTTTATGCTCGGGAAGCTGGTGGAGTGCAACCCGACGCAGAAAATGTTCACTAATCCTGATGAGAAGCTGACCGAGGATTACATTACGGGACGCTTCGGTTAATATAGTCCGCTATCGGACATTCCCGGTGCACCGGCTGCGCCGACTCTGATTTTTACAAAAATGGAACACAGACTTATTGATACACGGCTGGACGTTTTGCGGGATAAGATCCTGCTGCTCGGCGGCGCTACTGAAGCCGCGGTCCAACGCGCGATGCAGGCATTGGTCGAACGCGACAGTGAACTTGCCCGTCAGGTTCTCGAGGACGACAAGATAATCGACCAAATGGAGCTCGAGATCGACCGGATGAGCGTCGAGATTCTCGCATTGCAGCAGCCGGCGGCACACGACCTCCGGTTCGTGATATCGGTCGCGAAGATCACGCCGATACTTGAACGTATCGCCGACCACGCCAGCAGCATCGCCGATGCCGCCCGTATACTCAACACCGAGCCGCCGCTGACCGAAAAGTACGTTCAGTTCCCGCTGATGGCTGAGACGGCCGCGGAGATGCTGCGGGCCGCGTTGGATGCTTTCACTAACGAAGATTCCCAACGTTCGCGTGAGATCATTCGCCGTGATGACATCATCGACGCCGCCTACAAGAAAGTATTCGATGAACTCCTCGAAATGATGATCAAGGACCCGACCATTACGACGAGTGCAGCGCATCTCCTCTTTGTCGCAAAGCACCTTGAGCGGATAGGCGACTACGTTAAAGATATATGCGAGCTGAACGTCTATCTTCGTGAAGCTGCATTCATCAAGCATAGTCCGAAGTCATAAGCTGCGGAAAGACAAGTTAATAACTGCCGCCGTTCAATAACAGGCGGCCTTATTTATTTCGTCTGCACAATTCTTACTTTCCCGATAGACTTGACCACAATGCTCTTGTATATTCGTAACACTTGTTAAATCTATGTTACGGAGACAGGTCTAATGGCTTTCAGCTTCCTGCCGAAAGAAGACGAATATTTCTCTCTGTTTTCCCGCATGGCCGGCAAGATCCATGAGGGAGCCAAGATACTTCTTGAAATGGTCTCGTCGGAGGGAGCCGACCTTACCGATTACACGCGCCGGATCAAAGCTGTCGAGCACGCTTGCGACCAGCTTACACACGAGATCTCGACCAAGCTCAACAAATCGTTCATAACGCCGTTCGACCGCGAGGATATCTACACACTCTCAGTCGCTCTTGATGACATCTGCGACTATATCGACGCGGGTGCCCGGGCTGTCGTAATGTATGACATCCGTGAATTCAACGTTCACACCCGTCAGCTAGCCCGAGTAATTGTGGACCTGGCGGTACAGATCGAGGGTGCGGTCGGAATGCTCAAAAAGCCGAATGGCATGAACGAGCATTTCGTCGAGATCCACCGTTTGGAGAACGAGGCTGACGACGTGTACTTCCGTTCGATCGGCGAGCTGTTCAAGAGCGATGCCGACCCAATAACGATCATCAAGATGAAAGAGTTTTACGAGATCCTTGAGGCAGCGACCGACCGCTGCGAAAGCGTCGCGAACATAATTGAGAGTATCGTTCTGAAGCACAATTAGTGATCGGCAACGGCCTCCTCAAAAGACACGGATAACCTGCCTTGCCTCTTTCCTTATGGACGGACAAACCGCCGCATTCAGCCTGGTAGTTCTGATCATCTTCATTGCGCTCGTTTTCGATTATGTGAACGGGTTCCATGATGCTGCGAACTCCATAGCTACCGTGGTTGCGACGCGCGTGCTTTCGCCCGGCGTTGCGGTCGCGTGGGCAGCATTCTTTAATTTCGTCGCATTTTTGGTTTTCGGAACGGCCGTCGCGAAGACGATCGGCGGGGACATGATCGACATTACCGTGATTCCCGGGAACGACCAGCTCTTCGTTCTGCTTGCGGGCGTATTAGGCGCGGTCATTTGGAACCTCATCACCTGGTATCTCGGCCTTCCTACGTCCAGCTCGCACGCGCTAGTCGGCGCATATGCCGGAGGCGCGATCGCGTCATATATCTGGCACTTTGGTTTTAATAACGTCGAAACCGTTCTTAAGGCTGCCGGGTGGATCAAAACGCTGACGTTCATCGTCCTTTCGCCACTGATCGGCATGACGCTCGGCTTTCTGCTTATGGTGGCAGTCTATTGGATCTTCCACCGTGTTTCGGTGAACCGGGTCGATCGGGCGTTTCGGGTGGGTCAACTATTTTCTGCCGGCGCGTACTCGCTTGGCCATGGCGGTAACGACGCGCAGAAGACAATGGGCATAATCACGATCGTGCTGGTTTCCGGTGGGTTTCTGCAGATGGCTCCGGATGGCAAGCTGCCAGACGTGCCGCTATGGGTGGTGCTTGCGGCGCATGCTGCAATCGCTCTTGGAACTCTTTCGGGCGGTTGGCGCATCGTTAAGACGATGGGGACAAAGATCGTAAAGCTCCAGCCCGTCGGAGGGTTTTGTGCCGAAACTGCCGGTGCACTCACGCTTTTCGGCGCGACCGCAGCCGGGATTCCCGTTTCAACAACTCACACGATCACAGGCGCGATCGTAGGCGTCGGATCGGCGAAACGATTTTCCGCCGTTAAATGGGGAGTAGCCGGCCGCATCGTCTGGGCATGGGTCCTCACGATCCCGATGGCGGCCCTCATCGCTGCACTCTCGTACGGCGTCATCCTTATCATCGAAAAACTCACCGGCCATATCTGATCCGTTCCTCAAAACCGGCACTTTCTTGCGCATTGTGTGGCAAAGTGCCATCATTTTCTTTTGCCGCACGGTAAGGGCCGGCCGCAGCATCTAGACCTAAACGGAGGCGGAAATGTCAGCAGTACTTGAAGACGTTAGGATCTTGGAAGATTACCTCGTCATGTCCGATGAGGAGATCGCGGAACGCATCGAGGCTGCCCGCCAAGAGCTTGGAAAGCGGGTGGTCATTTTAGGCCACCATTATCAGCGTGATGACGTTATTCGCCACGCTGACCTCACCGGCGACAGCTATCAGCTTTCGGTCATGGCATCGCAGACCGATGCCGAGTACATCGTCTTTTGCGGCGTTCACTTCATGGCCGAATCGGCCGACATCCTTGGAAAGCCGGCACAGCGCGTGATACTGCCCGACCTCGGTGCGGGCTGTTCGATGGCGGACATGGCGACCATCGAACAGGTCGAGGACGCATGGGAGCAGCTTCGCGATATCGGCGTGCTGGACCAGCGAGTCGCGCCGATCACTTACATGAACTCTTCGGCCGCGATCAAAGCATTCTGCGGCCGCAACGAAGGCGTTGTTTGCACTTCGTCGAACGCCATCCCGCTCTTCGATATCTATCTCAAAGAGTTCGACAAAATGTTCTTCTTTCCGGACCAGCATCTCGGCCGCAACACGGGTTCGAAGTTCGGCATCCCGCTCGACAAGATGGTGTTGTGGAATCCGAACGAAGAGCTTGGCGGCAATACGCCCGAACAGCTTCGCGAGGCAAAATTGATCTTGTGGCGTGGGCACTGCTCGGTCCACGGCCGTTTCAAGCCGTGGCACGTTGACAAGATCAGGCAGGAAGTTCCCGGCGTACAGGTGCTCGTGCATCCCGAATGTATGAAGGAGGTCGTCGATTTGAGCGATCTCGACGGTTCTACGAGCTTCATCATCAAAACGGTTGAGAACGCGCGGAGCGGTTCGAAATGGGCGATCGGCACCGAGGTTAACCTCGTAAACCGGCTCGCACAGCGTTTTCCGGATAAGGAGATCCACCTGCTCGCACCGGACCTCTGCATGTGTGCGACCATGTACCGGATCGCACCGCAGAACCTCGCCTGGGCGATGGAAAATCTGCTGGACGGCAATGTCGTCAACGAGATCAGTGTTGACGCTGAGACAAAACACTACGCCAATATCGCTCTCGAACGAATGATCTCGATGACCGAGAAAAAATGAGTGCACTCCCGAAGATTCTAATTGTTGGTCTTGTTTTGCTGATAAACGCTAGCGCTTTAAGTAGTCCGGCGGCGGAGAGGGTGATTTCCGGTGTGATCACTGATGAATTCGGGGCATTGGTTCCGGATGTACAGATAACGGCGAAGACGAAGGACGGAGAATCCTTTTATTCGAAGAGTACGGTAAGCGGAAACTACGAATTGCGAGTGCCTAAGGGTATCTACGCTATCACATTCAAGCGACCGCCGTTCAAGAGTTTTTCGATCGAAGACTATCAGGTTTCCGGGGCCGTGATGAAGTTGGACGTGAGCCTGATCTGTGAGAATTGTGAGCGCTCGGATGATGCTGCCGCTGCTCAAACTCGCTAACCCCACGTTATGGCGGAGTTGAAGGACAAATTGCCCGATAATGTATTGGGCAAGTTTTATGTGGACACGCAATGCATCGATTGTGATGTGTGCCGCGATACCGCTCCATCCAATTTCGCCCGCAACGACGAGAACGGCTACTCTTTCGTTTATAAACAGCCGGAAACACCCGAGGAACTAGACCTTTGCCTTGAGGCCTTTGACGCGTGCCCTGTCGAAGCGATCGGCAAAGATGGTGAATGACCCGTCCGCCGCGATAATCTCCACACATCCGCGTAATTCTCCGTAAAAGAACGCCTTTCCTCGTCTGCGGATCCCGAAAATACGCATATCCTTACTGGAACGCCGGTTGCGACCTTGTCGTGTGCCCGGCTGCCGCAGGCGGCAGCGGCGAGGTGACAAACATGAAACGGACGGAAGAAAACCTAAAGCGTGCGATAAACGGCGAGGCACGTGCACGGCTGGAATACATGGCATTCGCGATGAAGGCGATGGAAGAAGGGTTTCCGGAATACGCACAGCTATTCATGGAAGCCGCCGGCGCCGAGACCATTCACGGCATAAGCCACCTTAAGGCCGCCGGACTAATCGGAACGACCTACGAGAATCTCGACGAATCAGCGAACGGCGAGGATTTTGAGATCGAGGAGATGTACCCGGCATTCATTCGCGAAGCCGAAGAAGATTCGCGGCCGGATGCGGCAGCGAGTTTTCAGCTTGCGCTTGCCCGCGAACGGCATCACCGCGATATGTTCAAGACCGCGTTCGAGCGGTTTCAGGCAAAAGCAAAGGCCGCTTGATGAATTCAGATCGGATCGCCTTTGCCCTCCGGCGATTCGTTAACGCCGCATGGCGGTAAACCGGGAGTGTGTCCGCCGATCACTCCCGGCCTTTGTCATTGGTTACAACTCCGTAAAACATTTCTCCTCAATCATTTCACGTCCAACCCCGGAACGGGTTTATACTATCGAATGCGTGCCCACTCAGGTCTTTTAGATCATTTGAATACGGGGGATATATGAGAAAGAGTTTTTTGACGCTTGTCTTTACTTTGCTGCTCGGTGGAGCGGCTTTCGCACAGACTTCATGGCTCGATCGTCCATTGGGCACGAATTGGAACAACGGTAACGGCGTCGTTCCGACGGCACCGCGCGGTACGATCGCGGCGAGCTGCCGCGAACAGGTCCGCACACCGGACTCGCTCGCGGACCGCGCCGTAACGCGGGCCGGCTGGTCACTGTTTGGGCCGAGCCAGAATTATGGTGCGACCACCGTCGTGATGGCGATGTCCGCGGCCGACGGCCAGTGCCGGCCAATGGGCTACAATGCGTTCGTTTTCGTTAACGCCCGGTTCGCCGGGACGCTCTCGCCGACGGCGATGAACTCGCGGACCGACGGTGCTTTGAACAACGTCCGACTCCTCAATTCAACACAATTGACGGGCGAGTTTGCACGCTACATGTCGCGTGACGCGCTTTGCTGCCCTTCGCAGACAAGCTTCGTCACCTATTCGCTCGGCACCGGTGCAAGAGCGATACTCGTTACCGACAGCCTAGACACGCGCGCAGCTTGCCCGGACGGCGGTGAGGTGACCACGCAGGACAATGTTGTGTCCGGCACAGTAACGTACCGCCAACGCATCGCCTTACCGCAGACCGCGGTGCTGACAGTTCGCCTCGTGGATATTTCGCGACAGGATATTTCCTCGGTCCCGATCGCGGAGGAGCGTATCGAGCTTGCCGGAAAGCAGGTGCCGATCTCATTCGATCTCGCTTATCCGCCGAAGAGCATCGAGGAACGCAATCGTTACGCGGTCCGCGCGGAGATAACCGACGGTGCTCGTCTACTTTACACGACTGACCAGGTCGTTCCGGTGATCACGCAGGGCAACCCGCGTTCTGTTGAACTAAACCTCGTTCCGGTAGGCGGAGCGGGCGGCGGCGCCAACCGCGGCAACGGCATCATCCGCGGCACACTGACCTACGCTCAGCGGATCGCGCTTGCACCCAACTCACGGGTAACAGTCAAACTTGTTGATGCCGAAGATCCGAACGGCATTGCGATCGCAGAATCGACGTTTACCACCAGCCGACAGGTTCCCATTCCGTTCGAACTTCGCTACGAACCGCGTGAGATCAATAGGCAGCGGAATTATGACGTCATTGCCGAGATTCGCAGCGGCGACAACATTGTTTGGAAAACCGAAGCTGGCCAGAGCGTGAATCTCCGCACTGCCGGCCCGGTCGAGGGGCTTGAGGTCCGTCTGGTGCCGGCGACGGATGATCAACCGACTATCACCGGTCAGACATTGAGCTTGTCGAGGATCGGGGCGGGCTCGATGCAGATAGAGGGACGCTCAGCGGAGGTTGTCGTCAGGGCATCGGTCAACGTGCGTTCCGACGGCACGGCCACGGTTACGGTCAACCGTATCATTGGCGGCATCACTTTCTCGGGCCGTCTAACCGCATTCGATGCGAATTCGCTTCGTATTTCGGTCGACAGTTCCGGCGAGGCAGATGCCAGCGGCGATATCGAGGTCCGCTACAGCGGCCGCAGCATACAGTCGCTCACCGGGAATAACCTCGTGCTGGACGGCCAGAACGTAACGCTTAGGTTCTAAACAAATAAGACAAATGTTAAGAGGCGGCATCACTGTGGTGCCGCTTTTTTGTGCAAATTTTCCGGCCGTCCGCTGTCAATGAAGGTGGGAGGATACATTTGATGGGTTTTGTAGAGAATCGATACACCGGCATTAAACCGGTCAAACAAGAGCACAAAAATGCGTGTTGGGCCGCCTGTCTGGAGTGGTGGCAAAAAGCGAATGGTTTCGGCACTGTATATTCGCAATCTGCATTGAGAAAAGAATCCGATATCAAAGCGATGTACTCGAGCGACAGCGTCTCGGGCGACACTCGCAAAAAGGGCCATAAGGACTACGGCGTGCTCGAGAAACACGAACTGCTCGGACTTTACCGGCAGCCGCGTTTCGAGATGTTCGTTTACGAGGAGCCCGCACTGCAGCCCGGTTTGATCCACGAGATACTTGCGACCCGAGGGCCGCTTATTGTTGGATACTTTGACGCATGGTCTTACGGCAACCACGTGAACGTGATCTGCGGATACGATCTTGACCTGCAAATGGTCGAGGTAATGGAGCCACGAAAAGGAAAATTCGTTGAGCGGGGATTGACGGAATACACGAGCGGAACCGAGCCGCTGATAATCGCATATCGCAATCGTAATGTTAATTTCTAAGCGGTAATTATCGTAAATAAAAAATGGCCGGCTCTTTCGGGCCGGCCATTCTCTTTCCGGATCTTGCCGGTCATACCAAAAGCTTTATCCAACCGTCCTCGATCGTTACGTCATAGCTTTCGATCGAGCATCCGGGATCCGTAAAGCAGTGCCCGTTTCGCACGTCGAAACGCCAACCGTGCCAATCGCACTCCACGATGCCGCCGTAAAGCCGGGAGTCGGCGAGCGGGTATCCTTTATGAGGACAGAAATTCTCGACCGCGTGAAATGACCCGCCGATGTTAAAGAGAGCGACCTCGGTCCCATCCTTTAACTTCACCGTGGCTCCGCGTCCCGGCGGCACGGCCTCGGCCTTTCCGACCGTCACGACCTTGCCTTCACGTTTTGGTTTGCGTTTATTGATCCTGGCTTTTCCCATTGTCCGAGTCTGAACCTATATCATAGCTCACTGACTGTTCTGAATCATCTGCCGCGGCCAGCGAACGGTTTTCCTTGCTTTATTAGAGCTACTTACCCAAAATAATGGAAAGGAGATCCAATAATGGCTGAGGCGTCCGAAAAAGTTCGCATGCGTTGCCGCGACATAATGACCCCCAACGTTCGCACCGCGGCGGGCACGATGTCGATCCGCGAGGTTGCAGCAATGATGCGTGACGGCGATATGGGCTCGGTGCCTGTCGTTGAAGACGGGCGTCTGATCGGCATCGCGACCGATCGCGATATCGTCGTTCGTGCCGTTGCTGAAGGGAAAGACCCCGAGACACCGGTCGCCGAGGCTATGACCCGCGAGATCTTTTCGGTCCGCCCTGAGGATTTTGTGTTTGAGGCTATCCGAATGATGGGCGAGAAACAGGTCCGCCGCATTCCCGTCGTCAACGCCGACGGCTCGCTCGCCGGGATTATCTCGATGGCGGACGTCGCCCTCGAGACTGAGGACGAACGCGAGATCGCCGAAGCGCTTGAGGACATCTCCACAGGAAGTTCCTTTTGGAGCCGCAAATAACTCGCTCGCTCAGCTTTTTGATCAAAATACTAACGCCTTATGGCCAAAGCATTTAACCGGCATTTTCAGTTTTTGGGTTCCTCAAAGGGGGCTAAACCCTCGGGCCGACTTTGGCTTCCCGCTGCGGACGTTTACCAGACGCCGGAAGGTTGGGTAGTAAAGGTTGAATTGGCGGGGGTCGCCGCGGAGGACGTTGAGATCGAGGTGGAAGGCAACGTTCTTTACATTGCGGGCTGCAGGCGAGACCGCTCCTGTGCATCAGGCGTCTCTTATCAGCAGATGGAGATCACCTACAGCCGGTTCGAAAAAACACTGAAGTTCCCGGCATCGATCGACGGCGTGCAGGTTGACCATATGTTCGATAACGGGCTTTTGATCATCCGGCTGAAGAAAGCTGAATAGTGCGAATCCGTCGTACGCCAAGCGACCGAATTGCATCTAAATTGCGGGGAGAATTAAGGTTATGGCTGACGAAACAGTAAACAACCCACTGACGGAAACCGAACTCGATATTCCGAACGTGTTTGATGTGGCGATACTTCCGCTGCAGAATACGACCCTGTTCCCGGATACCGTTGTGCCGCTCGCGGTCGGCCGCGACCGCTCGATGCGCGCAACCGAGTCTGCCCTTGCGACGGAAGAAAAGTTGCTCGGCTGTATCACTACAAAGACCGAAGGTGTTACCGGCGACGACGCAAAATACGGGGACCTTTTCACCGTCGGCACGGTCGTCAGTATCAAGCGGATGATGCGGAACGAGGGCGTCATGCAGCTAATCGTGCAGGGCCTCGAACGCTTCCGTGTTGTCGAATGGCTCGCATCAGAACCATACCTCAAAGCCCGAATCGAAAAACTTCCGGAGCTTCGCCGAGTCGACGATGAAGAGATCGAAGCGTTAAAGCGAAACATCCATGGAATGATCCAGCAGGCCCTTGCTCTGCTTCCGCAGGTGCCGCCCGAGGTCCGCATGGCTGTGATGACGCAGCAGGACCCGGTCCAGCTTTCGTACTTTCTTGCGAGCGTTCTCGATCTCGGCACTGAGACCGAGCAGAAGATGCTCGAGTCCGACACGGTCGACAGCCTGCTCACCCTGACCCACGCCTCGCTTGCCCGCGAACTTGAGATCATGCAGATCCGCTCAAAGATCGCGACCGAGGCACAGGGCGAGATGGACAAGGCCCAACGCGATTACGTTCTTCGCCAGCAGATGAAGGCGATCCAGAAGGAACTCGGCGAGGGCGACGAGGGCTGTCTCTTATACACATCTGACGCTGCCGACGAGTTCCGAA
>JAUCQE010000592.1 GCA_030372865.1 Pyrinomonadaceae bacterium | reverse complement strand
ACCCGCGCGATTTCGAAACTCCGGTTGCGTGGTACGAAGACAAGGACGAACCCTGCGAGATCGTGCAGAAGTTCGGCGGAAACCTTTGGGCATGTGAGACCGACCACTCACCACTCGACGTCGTCGCCTGGCACGGGAACTACGCACCTTACAAATACGACCTTCGACGGTTCAACACGATCGGTTCTATTTCCTTCGATCATCCCGACCCATCGATCTTTACGGTGATGACGTCGCCGTCGGGTGAAGCTGGCGTCGCCAATTGCGACTTCGTGATCTTTCCCGAACGCTGGCTCGTTATGGAAGACACGTTCCGGCCGCCGTGGTATCACCGCAATACGATGAGCGAGTACATGGGCTTGATCTACGGACAGTACGACGCCAAAGAAGAAGGCTTCGTCCCCGGCGGCGGTTCGCTGCACAACCAGATGTCGGCACACGGCCCGGACCTCGATGCATTCGAAAAGGCAACCAATGCCGATTTGAAACCGCAAAAGCTCGGCGGCACGATGGCCTTCATGTTCGAATCACGATATATAATCCGCCCGACCCGGTTCGCGATCGAATGCCCGCAGCTGCAGGCGGACTATTATGCTGTCTGGCAGGGCCTCAAAAAGAACTTCGGCGGATAGGATCGGATCCGTTCGCGAATCGATTATTTCGTGCAATGTATTCTGCAGTACATTCTTCTGCGTCGCTCGCTGTAGCCTGATTGATTGGGCCCCAGTCACCCGCAGAATCGAATTTCTATGAAACGTGGCGTCGGATTTCGACTATTCTTCGGTTTTGCGGCGGCCCTGATATTCATACTGGGAAACGCTGTGATCTCGTTTCGGGCAGGAAATACGCTGATGGAAAACTATCAGAGTGTTATCAAAACCGAAGAGAATATCACGAAGGTCGAAGAGGTCTTTTCCATAGTCAAAGACGCCGAGACAGGGCAACGCGGGTATCTGCTAACAAGCCGGGAAGAGTTTCTCGAACCGTACAATACGGCACTGGAAAAGGTCGAAGTTCACATAAATGAATTGAGTGCTGTTGCTCTCGATGACGCAGAAAGCCGTCAACTGCTTGAAGCACTCGACCGTGCGATCGACATCCGGATGCAAACGCTCGCACAAAGCCTCTCGATCTATCGTCAAGGCGGTGTCGATGCCATTTCAAACGCGAATACCCTCGAATCCGGGCGGCAGCAGATGCAGGAGATCCGTAGGGTCGTTGATGAGATCAGACAAAAGCAACAGGCGGAGCTCGACTTCAGGCTGAACGAGGCGCGGATAAGCAGCCGAAATTCGATCATTACGTTCATAGCGGCAAATGTCGCGGTGATCATGCTCCTGGTACTGGTCTTTTACCTGGTGCGACGCGACATTCAGGAACGCGAAAGGGCAGAACTGGCGTTGCAGCAGGCACACGATGAGCTTGAATCCAAGGTACGGGAGCGAACCTCGGAGCTCACGGCGGCGAACACGGAACTCGAGCGAAGCAACCGCGAACTGCAGGATTTCGCCTTTGTGGCGTCACACGACCTGCAAGAGCCGTTAAGAAAGATCCAGGCGTTCGGCGACCGTCTGCGGACGGTGCAGGGGCCGAAATTCGACGACCAGGGACGCGACTACCTTGAACGCATGCATAATGCGGCCGGCCGTATGCACGTGCTGATAAACGACCTGCTCGAATATTCGCGCGTCACGACAAAGGCTCAGCCATTTGCGGCGACAGATCTAAGGCAGGTTGCGGAAGAGGTCGTCGGCGATCTTGAGGTACGTGTCCAGCAAACCGGCGGGAGCGTGGCGATAGGCGAACTCCCGACGATCGATGCAGACGAAGTGCAGATGCGGCAGTTGTTCCAGAACCTCGTCGCGAACGCCCTTAAGTTCCACCGCAACGGCGAGCCGCCCGATATTCGCGTGTACGCCGAGGACCTTACCGGCAACACTGTTGCGGTCACGGTCGAGGACAACGGGATAGGTTTCGACGAAAAGTACCTTGATCGTATTTTTACCCCGTTCCAGCGACTGCACGGCAGGAACGAATACGAGGGCACGGGCATCGGCCTTGCGGTCTGCAGAAAGATCGTGGAACGACACGGCGGCATTTTGACCGCCAAGAGCACGCCTGGAAAAGGCTCGGCATTTACCTTTACTCTTCCCAGAAAACAACAGGAGAAATAACACGTGAAAACTCCCGGACAGCCGATAGTCATACTAATGGCCGACGACGACGCCGACGACAGGATGCTCACGAAAGAGGCACTTGAGGAAAGCCGCGTCTTGAACGAGCTTCGCTTTGTCGAAGACGGCGAAGAGCTGATGGACTACCTGAATCGGCGGGGAAAGTATGCAAATGCCGATGATGCGCCAAAGCCGGGACTCATTTTGCTTGATCTCAATATGCCGAAAAAGGATGGCCGCGAGGCACTCAGAGAGATCAAGTCGCATCCCGACCTTCGGCGGATACCTGTCGTTGTAATGACCACCTCGCAGGCCGAGGAAGATATCTTCCGCAGCTATGATTTTGGGGCTAGCAGTTTTATCACCAAACCCGTCACATTCGACCGGTTGGTCGAATTAATGAGGGCACTTGGAAATTATTGGGTCGAGTTCGTTGAACTCCCGGATTGATCAGGACGACATGTATTCCGAAGGGAACACAAGAAAGATCAAGGTACTCCTTGTCGAAGACGACGATGACGACTTCGTGCTCGTCAAGGACCTGTTCGCAGAGATCGGCAACCGGCGATATGAGCTCGTCCGGGCATCCAGCTTTGAGGATGCGGTCGCAAAGAGCGATCCGGAATCTTACGATGTCTGCCTGCTCGATTACCAGCTGGGCGCACATGACGGGCTGGAGCTGATGGGTGAGCTTCGTTCGCTTGGAATTACGTGCCCGATGATCCTGCTTACGGGGCAGAGCGACAATTCACTCGACCTGATGGCGATGAAGGCCGGTGCCTCGGATTACCTTTTCAAAGGCAAGGTCGATGCCGCTGGCCTCGAACGCTCGATACGCTACTCGATACAGCAAAAGCAATTTGAGAACGAACGGATAAACCACATCCGCGAGCAGGAAGCGCGCGTTCAGGCGGAGGCGGCGAACAGGGCCAAAGACGAATTTCTCGCCGTTTTGTCGCACGAACTTCGCACGCCGCTGAATGCAATGCTCGGCTGGGCACGGCTGCTTAGAACGAACCGCGACAATCCGGACCTCTTCGACCGAGCGGTAGATGCCATCGAACGAAGTGCGATGGTGCAGACCAAATTCGTTGAGGACCTGCTCGACATCACCCGTATCGTCAACGGCACACTGCGGCTTACGAAGATACCGGTCGATTTCGCAAGCCTGACGGAAACGGCGATCGACGTCATGCGCCCGTCGGCCGATGCCAAGCAGATCAGGCTGATCTCGAGTATAGACAAGTCGCTCCGCCGGGTATCCGGCGACCCGGACCGGCTTACGCAGGTCGTCAGCAACCTGCTCTCAAACTCAGTGAAATTTACTCCCGAGGGCGGTTCGGTCACCGTCACCCTGGAAGCAGACCACAACAACGTAAAGCTCACCGTCGCGGACACAGGCGTAGGTATCGAGCCGGAATTTCTGCCTGCGGTTTTCAACCGCTATACTCAGGCCCACAATTCGACGACGAACCGCAAGGGCGGGCGCCGGCGCGGCCGGGCGCTCGTAAAGAAGCTGGTGGATATGCACGAGGGAACAATCGCGGTGCACAGCGACGGCGAAGGCAAAGGAGCCGCCTTTACTGTCACGATACCGATGATGCCTGATTTCCAATTCGTAGGGTTAGACTGAAGCCATGTGCAGAAATATCAAGACGCTTTTTAATTTTGAGCCGCCGGCAACCACTGACGAGGTCCGGGCGGCTTCTCTGCAGTTCGTGAGAAAACTCTCGGGATTCAACAAACCGTCAAAGGCGAACGAAGAAGCATTCGAACTCGCCGTCGAGCGGGTTGCGGCGGCGGCCCAGGAGATGCTCGCCCAACTTGTAACCAACGCCCCGCCTCGCGACCGGGAAACAGAAGCCGCAAAGCTAAAAGAACGATCCGCGACCCGATTTGCCGGGTCGAAATAGTTCGCTTTTCTGCACCAATTCCCTTACGTAAGTTCGATTCTCGAACGATCCGTTGAAGGACTTCCACTCAGGCATCGTTAGGAGCGGATCTCTTTTTTATTTTTCTTCCACTTCGTTAATTTTTTGTTTATAATTTCGGCTCAAAACACTTCGTCAAACTTGGCTAGATTCGGTAGAGTCGAACTCTGGACATGCGAGCAATATCTCGCGAACGCGTAAAAGGAAGAAACTTATGCCCCCAATTCAACACGCCGTAAAACACAAGCATCAGTCCAAAGCAAACGATTGCTGGTATGCATGTATTCAAATGCTGAGGACTTGGAAGACCGGTTCGAAAACAAAAGCTGCCGGAACCGCCGCTGCATATTTACACGGTGGGGTAATGGGCCATCGGCTCAATGCTGTCGGCAACCGGATGGACGATATAAAGAAGTCCAATAATCTATTGGCCATCGGAGATAAGATCGATTTTTCAGATATAAGCGACATTGCCAAATGGATAAACCATTATGGTCCGCTGATGGTCGGCGGTGATTTTGGTGCACCGATCAATGTTCCGGTCGTACAGATGGCGATCGGAAGGATGTTTGGCCATTTTATCGTCGTCGCCGGAGCCGATACGGGAAAAGATCGCGTTTGGATCCATGATCCGATGCTTTGGGATGGAAAATGGATGAGCTGCAACCGGTTCGATTCGCTTGCCTGGAAGGGTATAGACGACTCGGTATTGGTCGCGATCTAAATGCTTAGAAAGATGAGAAATAAGCTCGACGTCATACGCGGGCGAGGGATATATAAAAGCCGGCGTTGGTGCCGGCTTTTTTCTTTTACATCTCGCTTTCGTCGATGTCGAAGTTTGCGAAGACCTTTTGGACGTCGTCGTTGTCTTCGAGCGAGTCGTAGAGTTTCATCATCTGCTTGGCGTCGGCGCCTTCGAGTTTGATGTAGTTTTGCGGGATCATCGAAACTTCTGCGGCCTGCGGTTCTATACCGGCTGCCTTGACCGCCTCAAGCACTCCATCGAATGCATCGGGTGCGGTAAAGATCTCGAACACATCGCCGTCGTCCTGCATATCGTCGGCGCCTGCCTCGATGGCGATCTCGAACAGTTCTTCCTCCGATTTGGCGGCCTTATCAACAACGATGTAGCCCTTTTTGTCGAACATCCAGCCGACAGAGCCCGATTCGCCCATGTTGCCGCCGTTCTTCGAAAAGATATGGCGTATCTCGGCAACGGTACGGTTGCGGTTGTCGGTCATCGCCTCGACCATCACGGCGACGCCGTTCGGGCCGTAGCCCTCGTACACTACCTCGTCATAGGACGCGCCTTCGAGTTCGCCGGTGCCGCGTTTGATCGCACGGTCGATGGTGTCGTTAGGCATGTTCTGCGCTTTCGCGTCGGAAACGGCCTTGCGGAGACGGGCGTTCGAATCCAGATCGCCGGTACCGCCGGTACGGGCAGCAACGGTGATCTCCTTGATCAGCTTGGTAAAGATCTTGCCGCGCTTCGCATCAAGAGCGCCTTTCTTGTGCTTGATAGTGTGCCATTTCGAGTGTCCTGACATTGGTGAAGAATTCCTCTTTCTACTATATGGATGTCGATCCCGCTAAAGCGGTCAAGCGGGCCTGAACGCCTGCAAATACCGAATCTGAAAATATATCACGCCGATTTTCCCGCGGGCAAACGGCGGATTTTTCAGAATTTGTTGATACGCGCGACACAGCGATTTCACGCGGCAGGTATTTAATCGTTAGGTATGAACAGGAAAAAAACCGCCGTAGCCGTCTGCCTGCTGGCATTGATCGCGGACGCGATCGTTTTCCGGCAGACACTGAAAATGATCGATCAGATGTGGGCTGCAGGAGCGGCGGCGGCGTTCGCGATGGAGTTCGCGGCCGCGATATTCTTCGTTGCGACGGTCATCGCCGCGGCCGTTAAAGATCTTAAGAATGCTGGCTCGGCTGCCCGCCTGAAAGGCGTTCGCGAAGAAAGGCGGCCGTTACGCCGGTTATTCTCAGAAGTTTGGTCCTAGACGTTTCGCCCGAGACGATCCCGACCGCCGACCGCGGAACGCCGAACGTCTTCGCGAGAAACTTTACGACCTCCGCATTTGCCGCTCCGTCCACCGGCGGTGAGGAAACTCTCAGCTTCACCGCCCCATCCATCTCGCCCAGGATCTCGGTTCGCGACGCCCGCGGCACAACGCGTACCCGGAATTCGACGCATCCGCTCGCCTCGCGAAGTTCCACCATCTCAAGCAGCTTACCCGCGGATAAAGACCGCCATGACTATGGACTGAAGTATCCAAATAAGGATCAGAACGATCATCGCCGAAAGATCGAACATGCCGACCGGCGGGATCAGCCGTTGAGCCGGGATCATCACCGGGTCCGTGACTCGTTTAACGAAGCCGAAAAAGGTGTTTCGGCTAAAAACGAACCACGACGAAATGAAGCGGATCAGGATGAAGAGGACGAAAATGCTGAGCAGGCCATAGAGTATCCAGCCGATCGTCGCTTTCACATTGCCGGTAAATATCGACGAAGAAAGCCCGTCGATCACACCGAACGCATTGCCGAGCACGCTGAGGCTGAAGAACGTGATCACCAGGGCAACGAAAATAACGACCAGCGGTGCGAGCCGTATATCGACCCGATAATTGGAGAGCAGCCTCGCCGCGGGATATACGAACCGTTCGGTCACCTTCCGCAGGTTGAAACCGAATCGCCCGATAGCACCGAACGGATTCGGGTCGGCGTAGCTGAAGATCATTCGCAGGACCATCAACGTCATGAAAGCGAGAAACGCTCCCCACACAACGAGCCAGATTATCGGGTAAACGGTAAGTGACAACATTTGGCTTAGCCTCTCGTTCCGAAGATCGCGGTGCCGACACGCACTATGGTAGCACCTTCCTCGATCGCCACCTCAAAATCGTGGCTCATTCCCATCGAAAGTTCGCCGGTGCCGTTCGCGAAACTCCCCTCGGCCACGAACCGGTCGCGGATCTCGCGAAGGCGGCGGAAGTAAGGCCGCGTTGCTTCGGGTTCGTCGAAGAATGGCGGCAGGATCATCAATCCCGTAAACCTAAGATGGCGCGACGTTTGCAATGCCCGAACGACGTCGTCAAGGCCGCTTTCAGGAACGCCTGATTTCGTCTCTTCGCCTGCCAGGTCGACTTGGACCAGGACGTTCAACTCACGGCCTTCTTCGGCACAAATTCGCTCAAGTCGTTCTACAAGTTCCGCCGAATCAACGGAGTGGATAACGTCGAACAGTTGCACGGCCTTGCGTGCCTTGTTCTTCTGCAAATGCCCTATCAGGTGCCATTCGGCCTCGCTGCCTATATCCGCGATCTTCACCTCGGCCTCTTGCACCTTGTTCTCGCCAAGGACACTTGCCCCGGCCGCGATCGCCTCGCGCAGGGCGCCGACGGGATGCGTTTTGCTGACAGCGACCAGCGTGATATCGTGCGCACTGCGTCCCGCGCGTGCGGCCGCCGCCGCAATGCGCGACTTTACCGCGTCCAGATTCGCTTTCATGGTGTCGGCCATTACCTCCAGAATATACCAAAATCGTGCGCCATTCTTGAATTTCCACGCCCGAATTAGTATTCTCAAGGTTCGCCCAGTGCGGACGTGGCGGAACTGGTAGACGCGCAGGTCTCAGAAGCCTGTTCTGGTTACAGAGTGGAAGTTCGATTCTTCTCGTCCGCACCAAATATTCGGAAACGAGGCTTGCGGCCTCGTTTTTTCGTTTTGCGGGGCAAGCGAAAGCGATTGTGCTAAGCTTTGCGTTCTTAGCGGCTTTGCGGG
This sequence comes from Pyrinomonadaceae bacterium, assembly GCA_030372865.1. Classification (GTDB taxonomy): domain Bacteria; phylum Acidobacteriota; class Blastocatellia; order Pyrinomonadales; family Pyrinomonadaceae; genus OLB17. The sequence goes on along the minus strand of JAUCQE010000592.1, from coordinate 10,746 downwards.
AGATTTCTGTACAAATGTCTGCAGATCTTGTTTCAGCAATAAAATCAAACCAGGCGGCGTTCGGCCTTGAGATCGCGGAGGATAGGCTTGCCGGGCTCGCGGAGTTTTACCGGATCGTGCTTGAGTATAACGATCTTTTGCACCTGGTCGCTCCTTGTTCGGCGGAGGAGTTTGCGGTGCGGCATGTGTTGGAGTCGCTGACGCTGCTTGAGCATCTGCCCGCCGGTGCGCAGTTTGCGGATATCGGGCCCGGGGCCGGATTTCCCTCGATCCCGTGCCTCGTCGTCCGCGACGATCTGCGGGCGACGCTGATCGAATCGAAAGAGAAAAAGGCGAAGTACCTTGCCGAGGCGGCTGCTAGGCTTGGAATCGAGCGACGGGTAACGGTCGTTAATAAACAATTCGAAGAGGCCGAGTTTGGCGACGCTACCGTCGTTACATGCCGTGCACTTGATAAGTTCCAGGAAAAGCTGCCGAAAATGCTCAAGCGGTCCAAAGGGCGAAAGCTGCTTCTCTTCGGCGGGCCGAAACTTCGCGACGCCATTGCCGCAACGGGTCGGGAGTTCACCGGGAAACTAATGCCGATGTCCGAACAGCGATATCTTTTTGTGATAGCCGAAAAGAAAATCTCGTCCGGGGGTTGACAAGATTTTCCGCAATGTGCGAATCTCTCACTTGGCCGAGACGGCCGACTTGAAAATTTTGAACGTGGCGATTTAAGGCGACTTGCTCCACGATAAAAACTGCTAAAGAGCTGCAACGGACTTTTTTCAAAGACCCGTGCACTTTTTACAGGTGCCGGGTCTTTTTCATTTTCCCGGCGACTGTAAAAGCTCAGCTTTCTGGAATTTCACGCCTTAATACGTGCCACGCGAAAACCGAAAGGAGATAGCGATGGCAAATTTTTCCGAGACCGAATGTTGTATCGAAACGCGTGCGCTGCACGCCGGAGCGATACCCGACCCAACCACCGGCGCGATACTGACGCCGATCTACCAGACGACCACCTACCGGCAGGAAGCCGTCGGAAAGGACAAGGGCTATACCTACAGCCGTGCCGGAAACCCGACCGTGTCGGCTCTCGAACGGCGTCTCGCGGGCCTTGAGGGAGCGCGTTACGCGACGTGTTTTTCCTCGGGGCTTTCGGCGACAACGGCCTTGTTGCTCGCCTTGTTAAAGGCCGGCGATCGGGTCGTAGTTTCTGAGGTGTGCTACGGCGGCACGGTGCGGCTGCTCAGGCAGATACTCGAACCGTTCGGCGTGAATGCCGAGTTCGTGGACACCTCTGACGAGCAGGTGCTTCGCGATGCGTTGTCCACGCCCGCACGGCTCGTGTTCATCGAGACGCCCGCAAACCCGACGCTTCGCCTCACGGATATCAGCTTCGCCGCCGAACTCGCGCACGCGGCGGGAGCGATCGTCGTAGTCGATAACACTCTCCTGTCGCCCGTGCTGCAGAAGCCGCTTTCGCTCGGTGCCGATATTGTGCTCCATTCGACCACGAAGTTCATTGAGGGCCACAACGCGACCATCGGCGGCTGCCTTATCACCGATGACGAAGCTCTCCGCGATCGCTTCGATCTCGTCCGCAAATCGACGGGCACGATCCAATCGCCGTTTGATGCGTGGCTGACGCTTCAGGGCGTAAAGACGCTGCCTTTGCGTATCCGGCAGCATTCGGAAAACGCCCTTGAGGTCGCGACGTTTCTCGCGTCGCATCCGCGTGTGTCGAAGATCTTCTATCCCGGCCTCGAATCGTTTCCACAGCATGAACTCGCCGTTCGCCAGCAAGGTTCGGGCGGGGCGTTGATCGCGTTCGAGGTTGAGGGCGGTGTTGAGGCCGGCATCGCCTTGATGAACTCGGTCAAGCTCTGCTCGCTTGCGGAGAATCTCGGTTCGGCGGAAACGCTGATAACGCATCCCGCGTCGATGACGCACGGTGCCGTCCCGGCGGAACAGCGTGCCGCGGCGGGCATCACCGACGGCCTCGTTCGACTTTCGGTCGGGCTCGAGAATCCCGTGGACATCATCGCGGACCTAACGCAAGCACTTGAAACGGCAAAAGGAAAAGGAGCGGTGGCATAATGAGCAAACAAATAACGATTCTCAAATTTGGCGGATCGGTGCTTGAAAGCGAACGCGACCTGCCGCGTGCGGTTCATGAGATCTACCGCCACTGGCGGCAGGGCTCGCAGGTGCTCGTCGTCGTCTCGGCATTCGGTGGAACGACGGACAGGCTGCTCGCTGCGGCTGAGAGTTTTTCAGCGGAACCGAATTGTGCCGCGACCGCTTCACTTCTGCTTACCGGCGAAGCAACAAGCGCATCGCTGCTCGGTCTCGAGCTCAGACGCGCCGGCCTGCCCGCAAAGGTACTGTCTGCGCATCAGATTGGCCTAGTTACTCGCGGCGAGCGGCACGATGCAGAACCAGTGTGGGCGGATGCAGCTCGGCTCAAAAGCGAGCTTGAGCACTCGATCGTGATCGTCTCCGGCTTTGGCGGCATCGACGCGAACGGCGACCCGACGCTGCTCGGCCGCGGCGGCTCGGACTACACGGCGTTGTTCCTCGCCGAACGGCTCGACGCCCGATGCATTCTGGTTAAAGACGTCGCCGGGCTCTACGATTCCGATCCGGCCGAGACTGGTGCTAAAGCAGAGCTGTTCGAGACGGCGAGCTATGCTACGGCCATCAGGTTTGGCGGCCCGCTCATTCAGGAAAAGTCCGTCCGCTTTGCCGAGCAGCATGACCTAATGATCGAACTTGCGTCGCTCGGTTCCGAGACCGGAACGACCATCGGCAGCTTTCAGGATCGTCTTACAACTTCGGGCCGCGGCAGCGAACCGCCGCTTCGCGTCGCGCTTCTCGGCTGCGGAACGGTCGGCGGCGGCGTCATCGAACGCCTTGCTCCATTGTGTGAACACTTTGAGATCGTCGCGGTCGCGAACCTTCGTCCGGAACGCGCAATTGCCGCCGGCGTGCCCGAAAATCTTATCGTCTCGCCGGGCGAACTTCTCGAACGCGAGTCGGATGTCGTCGTCGAACTCGTCGGCGGAATCGACCACGCCCGAGCGTACATTCGCGGTGCCCTCAGAGGAGGGCGGCACGTCGTGACAGCGAACAAAGCCGTCATTGCACGTTACGGACACGAGTTCGAAGTGCTCGCAGCTCAGGTCGGCAAGACGATCAGATATAGTGCAGCCGTCGGCGGGGCGATGCCCGCTCTCGAAGCGGTCTCACAAGAGATCGGCCGTATCGCCTCGGTCTCGGGCATCGTCAACGGCACGTGCAACTTCATTTGTTCAAAGCTTGCGGAAGGCATAGATCTGGACGACGCGGTACGACTTACTCAGGCGGCGGGCTTTGCCGAGGTGGATCCGACGACGGATATCGATGGGACCGACGCCGCGCAGAAACTCGTTCTGCTAGCGCGTGCGGCTTTCGGCGTGGACGTTCCGTTCGACGCCATCGATCGGACGGGCATCGAGCAATTAACGCCTGAGGCCGTTCGTGCGGCAGCGGACGCGGGCAAGGCGATACGCCTCATCGCCGAATGCAGCCTCGAGAACGGAAAGCCGCGGGCGAGCGTCGGCCCAAAAGCAATACCGTCGGAGCATCCGTTCGCACGGGTAAACGGTGCGGATAATTGCCTGCTGATCCGCTCGCAGAACGGCACCGAAAAATTCATTTTGGCTCGTGGTGCGGGCCGGTACGCGACTGCCGAATCTGTGATCGCCGACCTATTTGATCTTCGCCGTCAGCCGGCGTCAAACACTGTAAGCAAGCGGCCAAGTGCATTGTTTGCGGAGGTGGGAAGATGAAGAAGGCGACTGAATGCGTTTACCTCGACTCAAATGATCCATACGGAGCGGTCTCGCCGCCGATCTACCAAACGTCCACATTTCGGCAGACATCGGCCGACGAGTTCGGCGAATACGATTACTCGCGAAGCGGCAACCCGACGCGTACCGAGCTTGAGAAGAAACTCGCCCGGCTCGAAGGTGCATCGCACGCCGCTGCATTCGCGAGCGGAATGGCTGCAATCACCACGCTCACGCGTCTGCTCTCAAGCGGCGATGAGATAGTTGCCGGCAATGACCTCTACGGCGGAACCGTTAGGCTACTGGAGAAAGTGCTGCCCCGTTCCGGGATCACGGTCAAATATGTCGACACGACCGATAGGGAAAGGGTCTCTCAAGCGATCTCCGAACGAACGCGGCTGGTCTTTATCGAGACGCCATCAAATCCGCTGATGCGGATCACCGACATACGGGCGGTCGCCGATATTGCCCACTCGGACGGCGCGCTGCTCGCCGTCGATAGTTCCGTGATGTCACCGGTCCTGCAAAATCCGATCGGACTTGGTGCGGACATCGTTGTCCATTCTGCGACGAAGTTCCTCTGCGGCCACAGCGATGTCACCGGCGGTGCGTTGATCACGAACGATCCTGAAATTCACCGCGAGATCGCATACCTGCAGAACGCCGAAGGGAACGCGCTTGCGCCGTTCGATTCGTGGCTGCTGCTCCGCGGCATCAAGACACTCGGCCTCCGCGTCGAGCGGCAAAACTCCAACGCTCTGGAAGCGGCCACATTTCTCGCCGCTAATCCCGCCGTAAAGCAGGTATACTATCCGGGGCTTGCGACGCATCCGGGCCATGATCTTCACTTCCGCCAGGCAAACGGCGGAGGATGCGTGCTGAGTTTTACGACCGGCGATGCCGAAACATCGAAACGCGTCGTCGAATCGCTCGGGCTGTTTTCGATCGCGGTCAGCTTCGCATCGGTCAACTCGTCCGTCAGCATGCCGTGCAGCATGTCGCACGCGAGCATTCCCGCCGAGCGGCGAGCGGAGCTTGCTCCGCCTTCAGATCTCGTTCGCCTTTCGGTCGGCATCGAGGACATTGGCGATATCATCGACGACCTTTCGCAAGCGCTTGCCACGGTCACGCCCGCGATCGCGGCCGCGGCGTGACGCGACCCGAGTGCTCACAAAATAAGAAAGGCAGCTCGACGGCTGCCTTTTTTGCTATCCCTATCGCGTCTCGAGTTCGTATTCCCGAAGCCTTCGGTAAAGCGTCGAGGGCGAGATGCCGAGCAGTTCGGCGGTCTTTCCGCGATGCCAGCCCGTGCGTTCGAGCGCGTTGATTATCTGCTGTTTTTCTGAATCGCGCAGATTCGTCGGCCCCGGATTTTGGAACGTTGCTACCGCCCCGGACTGCTGCGAGCCGAAATTGACCGAGACCACCGGCCGCTCCGTTCGGTAGACGACCTCGGGCGGAAGTTCCTTGATCGTAATGCGGCCGTGATCGGCAAGCAGTGCCGCACGTTCCAAACAGTTCCTGAGCTGACGTACGTTTCCGGTCCAGGTAAAGCCGCTAAGTGCCTCGATCACCGGTTGAGTAAGCACCGGCGGATTTGCTCCAGCCACTTTCTGCAGCAGGTGCTGTGCAAGCGGCTCGATGTCTTCGCGGCGTTCGCGAAGCGGGGCGATGTTCACCTCAAAACTGTTGACGCGGTAAAGCAGGTCCGAACGGAAGATGCCGTCCGCCACTGCCTGTCGCGGATCGCGGTTCGTCGCCGCCACCAGCCGGACATCGACCTCGACTTTTTTTACACCGCCGACACGGAAGAAGGAACGTGTCTCGAGTGCACGCAGCAATTTCGACTGCAGCTGAGCCGGCATCTCCATGATCTCGTCAAGGAAGAGCGTGCCGCCGTCGGCGAGCTCGAAAAGCCCGAGTTTCCGCGTCCTTGCACCTGAGAACGCACCGGCCTCGTAACCAAAAAGCTCGGATTCAAGCAAAGTGTCCTGCAATGCGGCACAGTTCAGGTCGATAAAGGGTTTATCGGCACGCGGACTTAGCTGATGGATCGCCTGTGCGATGAGTTCCTTTCCGGTTCCCGATTCACCCGTAATCAGCACCGATGTATCGGTCGGCGCGACGCGGCGAACGAGCCGCAGCACTTCCTTCATCTGCGGCGATTCGGCGATGATATCGGGCATCGAGCCTTTGCTCCGCTCGATCTGTGCCCGCAGCCGCTGGTTGTCGGTCTTTAGCTGCTTTTTCTCGGCGGCCTGTTTTACGAGGGCAGTCAGTTCAGCAATGCGGTACGGCTTTGTGAGGTAATCGTACGCACCGAGCTTCATCGCCTGTATCGCCGTCTCGACCGAGCCCTGACCGGTAAGCATGATAACTTCCGGCGGATTCCCGCTCTTCTCGCGAATGCGCTTCAAGAGGCCCATACCGTCAAGACGCGGCATATTGATGTCGCAAAGAAGTACGTCGAAATCATGTGTTTCGAGCATCTCCCAAGCGGCCTCGCCGTCAGCGGCGGTCTCCACGTCGTGAGCATGGCGTGAGAGCTCCTTCTGTATCACGAGACGGAGGTTTCTTTCATCATCTACTACTAGCAGCTTTGCCATATTGTTCTATGTGAGGGGAGCCGGGAGTTCGTGATAGTTCGGTCCCGAACATCACTTTCGGCCGACCGGCAGGATTATCGTGAAAGTGGTGCCCTTGCCGGGATTGGATCGGACACTGACGCGGCCTCCGTGGTCCGTGATGATGCCGTAGCACACGGACAATCCGAGCCCCGTTCCTTTCCCGACCTCCTTGGTCGTAAAGAAGGGCTCGAAGATCTTTGAGAGGTCGTCGGTGGGAATGCCGATGCCGGTGTCCGATACTTCGATCGTCACTCGGTTCGAGCGGCCGGTGGCCGTCAGCGACAAACGTCCGCCATCGGGCATCGCGTCGATAGCATTGGTTGCAAGCGCGATCACGGCCTGTTGTATCTGGCCGCCGTCGGCGTTCACAAGCGGAAGGTCGTCGTCCGCCTCGACGACGAATTCGATGTTTTCACCGCGTTTCTGGTGCGAGATGAGGTTTGCAGACGAGCGGAGTATCTCGGCAACATCGATCGGATGGCGTTCGCCGGTGCGGATGCGGCTGAAATCGAGCAGGCCCGTCGTGATCGATTTGCAGCGGAAGGCTTCGCTCTTTATCAAACCGAGGTATTCATTCAGGTCCTCGACCGAGTCGGAACCTTCAAAGTCACCTTCCTCAACGCGGTGTTCGAGCGCTTCGGCGCATGCGGCGATCGTGGCAAGCGGGTTGTTTATCTCATGGACGACGCCGGCAGCGAGACGGCCGACGGCGGCGAGCTTATCTGCACGTGCGACGGCGTGTATTGCCTCGACGCGCATCGTCACGTCTTCGCCGACGGTTATGACGTGCGTGACCTCGCCCGTGTCCGGGTCCTTCATCGGGACCTTGCTGACGACCCAATGACGTGTCGAACCGTCGTCGGCAACGGTCTGCTGTTCGATGCGTTCGATCTGTCCGGTCGTAAACGCCCTTTCGAACTCTTCGCGGACGCGGCCCTCGGGGTAGCGGGCGAGCACGTTAAAAACGTTTCTGCCGATAGCGGCATCACGCGGAATGCCCTGTGAGCCGATCTCGCGGTGACGGTTCCAGGTGACGATCCGATAGTCGCGGTCGACCACGTAAAGCGAGATCGGAAGGGAATCGAGCACGGCCTCTGTGAACCGCCGGTGCTCCTCCTTCGCCTGATTGATCGAATTGTTTATCGCCGCCTCGTAATGGGCGGAAAGATTGACGCTCATCGCCGCCATCTGTGTCGCGGCGTCGATCAGGCGTGCTTTGATGTCCGTAAGGTCAGCCTTCGATTCAAAACCGACGACGATCGCCCCGCGGATCTGGCCGTTGATGTGAAGCGGCGAGACGTACTCAAACCCGTGTTCGACCTCCTGCAGCAGAAACTCGTCGGGATTCTCCTCACCGTGGCCGATCTGCGGCGGAAGCAACTCAAGCCATTTCTCGAACCTCGTCCGGTTAAGAAATCCGGTCAGCACCTCGCCCCGTTCATCGAAGGCACAGCTGACGACGCCGATGTTGTCTAGCTCGGCGGCAAAAAGACAGCCTTCGGCACCGACGCCGGACTGGATCGATTCAGCAACGCGCGACGCGACCTTTTTCGGGTGGACGGTGAATAGCAGTTTGCGGCCGAGTTCAGAGACGAACTTCAGCTCTGCTGCAGGTTCACTATCGGCACCGATCCGGGGGGCAACGGACAGCCGTTTATCTGGAGAGGTTTGGGGCATTTCTGATGTGCAACGCCGGTGAAATCTCGAATAAGCGGGCGAATTGGCGAGAATATGGAAGGGGGCAAATAAAGTGAGGCTCAGCCTCAATATAGATTAAAAACGTTTTTAAACAGATTGTCAACTGTTTTACATCGCTAGATTTAGGTTGACGCCATGCGGTTTTCGCGTGAAAATTTAAGGTTAATGGATGTAATTAGGGCCAGGTCGGCGATGTTTAGCGGCACTCTGCTGCTGGTGATGCTTGCAGTGTCCGGCGTTGCCGGCCAGCAGGTCGTCGACAAGACGGTCGCATCGGTCAGCGACGGAGTTCGAACGGAGCTGATCACGCTGTCCGACCTCAAATGGCAGCTTGCGCTTCAGCCGAACGTTTCGCTCGGTTCGCCGGCCTCCGTGGACCTTAATCGCGCGTTACAGCTGCAGATCGACCAACGGCTAATCGCCCTTGAGGCCGAACGCCTGCCGAGCAATCCGCCGTCGGACGCGGAGATCGCCGCAAAGATCGCCGAGATCCTGAAATATTTCCCTTCCACCGCCGAGTTCGAAACGCGGCTCAGATCCGTCGGCTTTACGTCGATCAAAGATGCCAATTTCGAGCAGATAATCCGGCAGCGGATAGCGATCGACAAGTACCTCGACTTCCGATTCCGTTCGTTTATCGTTGTAACGCCGCAGGACGAAGAGGCTTATTACCGCGACATCTTTGTGCCCGATTTTCGGCGCCGTTTCCCGGGCCTGGTTCCGCCGGAGCTTGAAGAAAAGCGTGCAGAGATCAGGCAGATCCTCACCGAAGAGCGGGTCGAGGCAGCGATCATCACGTTTCTCGACGAGGCACGAAACCGGGCCGAGATCATAATCATCAGTGAGGTCTGACCGCCGCACGGCCGGGCCAAGTCGTTCTAAACATTCACCATGCGTTTCGCTGCACCTGTAATTCCTGTGGTGTTGTGCCTGCTTCTGTCCGCAATTCGGCTCGGGGCGACGGAGAGGACTGCGTCCGAAACTCCGGAAGGCCCGGTCGCTTCAGTTGCGGCGGCCTTCGCAGTTTCAAAGCCCGTTTTCAGCGAGCCGTTGAACCGAAAGCCGCCCACCGATCTTCCCTTCCGCGAACTGGGATTTTCGCTGTTGGACGCGTTCGGAAACGGCCGAACTTCTTTGTTCGCGCGAAGCGACGACACATCCTCGCTGGCCGCATTTTCGACGGTGCCGATGCCGCAGCCCTTGATGTCATTGTCCGGGCTATCAAATCTTGATAACGCGCTCGAGTTCAACCTGCTTTTCGCACCCGCGGATATGACGGGCGACGTCGGCCCGGATCATTACGTACAGGTGATCAACGCGCTCTTTCGTGTTTACAGCAAGTCGGGCAAGCCGTTGACGCCGCCGGCGAGGTTGAGCTCGTTGTTCGCTTCGCTCGGTACCGTCTGTTCGACGCGAAACGACGGCCTGCCGGTCGTTCTTTACGATCAGCTCGCGGACCGCTGGATCATCAGCCAGCAGTGCACCGCCTTCCCGCCGTTCAGACAGATGATCGCCGTTTCAAAGACCGGCGACCCGACGGGCGAGTACTACGCCTACGAATTCATAATGCCGAACAATCGGCTCAATGATTTTCCAAAACTCGGTGTATGGTCGAACGCCTATTACATGTCGACCGACGAATTTTTCGGTTCCGATTATTACGGCAGCGGCGTCTTTGCGGTCGACCGCGAGAAGATGCTGGCGGGCGACCGCACGGCCGCATACATATATTTCAGCGTGCCGGCCAACGTGCAGGTTCGCCGCAAAGGGTTCCTGCCCGCCGACCTCGACGGCATGCGGGCTCCACGGCCGGATGTCCCCGGAATTTTCGCAAGCTATACCGCAGATGAGTACGGCGACGACGCGGACACGCTTCGGCTATTTGATCTTCGGGCAGATTTCGCCGAGCCGGAGAAATCGACATTCATCGAACGCTCCGAAAGCCCGGTCGCGGTCTCGCCTGTCGACCCGACGAGCCCCGACGGCCGTGCTGATATCGCACAGCCTCCGCCCGGCGAGTTTCTCGATTCGCAGAGCGACCGAATCAACTACCGTCTTGCGTACCGGGACTTCGGAACGCATCGATCGCTGGTGGTAAACCAGACCGCCAGGGTCACGCCGCAGGGCTCGACTTATCGAGCGGGCGTTCGCGTTTATGAACTCCGCGAATCCGGCCAGGGGTTTTTGCCCGTCACGGACGCGATGATAGGAACGACCGACGCTTCACGTTGGGTCGGTTCGGCCGCGCAGGACCACGTAGGAAACCTGGCCGTCCAGTACAACTTCGCGTCGGAAGAGAAAAGGCCATCGGTACTCTACTCAGGCCGCCTCGCCGGCGACCCGCCGAACACGTTTCGGATGGAGGAAACCCTCGTTGCCGGGACCGGCGTGCAAAAAGCGTTCGGTTTCCGCTGGGGCGAATACAGCGGAATGAGCGTCGACCCCGTCGACGACTGCACATTCTGGCTGACGAACGGCTATTACACGCTGCAGAGCGAGCAGTGGAGCGATCTCGGCTGGCTTACTCAGATCGGCACATTCAAATTCGAGGAGTGTTCACCTGCACCTCGCGGAAGGCTAGCGGGAACTGTCCGCAGATCTGA